>NZ_KV830602.1:0-83907 GCF_001836805.1 Staphylococcus sp. HMSC062A01 | reverse complement strand
CATATTGTCATTCAGTTTTCAATGTTCATTTTTTAAAAATCAACTTCTTAATTATATAACTTTTATTTAACAAAGTCAATAACTTTTATTGATTACTTTTAATATTTTAAGTCATCTTAATTTGTTTTGCAATGGTAACTTTTACACCATCGAAACAAACTTTATAAAGAATTAACATCTGTTTTTGACGACTTTTATATAATATCAAGATAAAAGTATTACGTCAACACTTTTTTGAACTAAATTTTAAATAAAATATGGTTCGGTTGCATGTGTTACCCACAAGAGTGTATTCTATCAGATTCAAGATATTTTGCAATAGAAAAAAAGCATGAAATTTAAAATTTCATGCGTCAATTTTACACTAAATCTATCTTTATTTTTTAATTGTAGATGCTATCACTTTTTGGGCGATAGATGTGTAGATTTTCCCTAAACGATCATCTGCTTGATAAATAGAGGGTGAGAAATCTTTAGGATTCCAAGTAGGTTGTTCTAATGGTAGTTCTCCTAATAATTGAGTATTTAATTCATCTGCTAGTTTACGTCCTCCGCCTTTACCAAAGACATATTCTTTATTACCTGTTTCTTTACTTTCAAAATAACTCATATTTTCGATAACACCGAGAATAGAGTGCTCGGTATGTTTTGCCATTGCCCCTGCTCTAGCCGCAACAAATGCTGCAGTAGGATGCGGTGTCGTTACAATTATCTCTTTACTACTTGGTAGCATTGAATGTACATCTAAAGCTACATCCCCTGTTCCTGGAGGTAAGTCTAATAGTAAGTAATCAAGTTCTCCCCATTTCACTTCTACAAAGAAATTGGTTAACATTTTCCCTAACATAGGTCCACGCCATATTACTGGTGCATTCTCTTCTACAAAAAAGGCCATTGATATAACTTTCACTCCATGACGTTCTACTGGAATAATCTCTTTTCCTTGAACTCCTGGTTTCTCATCAATACCCATCATATCTGGAACACTAAAACCATAAATATCCGCATCAACTAAACCAACACGTTTACCTTCGCGGGCTAAGGCTACTGCTAAATTTACTGCTACTGTAGATTTACCTACACCGCCTTTTCCTGAAGCGATCGCTATAAATTCTACAGGATTGTCTTTAGATAAAAGCCCTTCAATGGTCTTAGGTTGTTCTTCTTTCTTACCAGTATATTGCTCAACCGTTTCGGCAGGTAATTCTTCAAATCTTATGCCAACAGTATTAGCACCATTATCTTTAAGCGCTTTAACTATTGCCATTTGTAAATCTAATTGCGGTTGTCCGCCTAATTGTGCCATTGCCACTTTGACACTAACATGCTCTATTTCTTCTTTAATAGTTACTTCTACAATACCGTATGTCTCTTTAAGTGGTACATCTATAATTGGATCTTTTAATGCTCCAACTATTTCTTTCACTTGATCTACCGTTAACAATGAAAATCCCCCTTATTATTCTTTATACCTCTATAATATCAAATATTAATATGTATTGACTTTCTAAATTAGTATATATTTTTTAAATGTATAAAAAAAGAAGTTAGCTCACTATTTGTTGGCTAACTTCTATCAATATGAGAATTACATATCCCGTGTATTTTTTGAATTTTTATTATAGTGTCTTTCCTCTTTGATGAATAAAGAGAAAATAAAACCAATAATTACAAGACCAGTTACTATTGCAAACGATAAATCTACACCAGCTGCAACACTCTGTCTTTGTAAGATTTCATGGTTCGAACTTGCTGAAGAACCAGTGCTTAGTATTTTTGCACCAATACTCATGAAAGTGACCATTAAAGCTGTTCCTAGAGAGCCGGCCATAACACGACCGAAGTTCATGATGGCAGTACCATGTGATATATCTTCATTTCTAAGTGCATTGATGCCTGCAGTATTGATAGGCATCATTAATAATGAAACTGCAAACATTCTTATA
The DNA here is from genome assembly GCF_001836805.1 of Staphylococcus sp. HMSC062A01. NCBI lineage: Bacteria > Bacillati > Bacillota > Bacilli > Caryophanales > Staphylococcaceae > Staphylococcus > Staphylococcus sp. HMSC062A01. The sequence continues at coordinate 81,961 of NZ_KV830602.1, read as the reverse complement.
GCATAAACAACAACTAACATAGTGTATGATGAATCATATTTCAAGAAACTTAAAGATGCCGTTGTTGCGATAAGAATAATGAAACCAATTAAAATTAAAAGTCTAGGCCCATACTTATCATATATTTTACCTGTATAAACAGACATTATACCGTTTAAAATTGCTCCGGGCATAATGACCAATCCAGACATAAATGCGCTCAACCCAAGTCCATTTTGAACAAACAAAGGAATTAAGAGGGCTGGACCTACCATTGACATCATTACAATCATTGAGGTTATAGTACTGAAAGTGAATATTTTGCTTTTAAAAACTCTGAGGTTTAACAAGGGATTAGTGATACTTAACTGTCTTCTAATAAATGTGATAACTATTAGAAGACCAATAAAGGCAGAGATTATAACAATTGGATTAGTGAACCCCAAATTACCTGCGCTACTGAACGCATAAAGCATTAATCCGAATCCTAATGTTGAATAAACAACTGATCTTTTATCTAACGCTGTCTTTTTAGTTTCGTTATAACTAGATAGCGTGATAGCACCAAATATATATTCTACGAGCGTAATGCCTACAACTATAATGAAAGGCACTCTCCAACTTGTATTATCAATAATTAACCCAGAAAACGTAGGACCTATTGCTGGAGCAAATTGTATGACCAAACCAGCCAATCCCATTGCAAATCCACGTTTTTCTTTTGAAAATAATGTAAACAATGTGAACTGCATGAGTGGCATAATAATTCCGGCACCGATTGCTTGTATCACTCTGGCAAACATTAGAACACCAAAACTAGGTGCAATGGCAGCTACAATTGAACCAACTAAGAAAATTCCCATTGAAACTAAATATAATGGTTTTGTTTTTATTCGATCCATCAGATAGGCAGTTAAAGGAATCATAGTTCCATTAACAAGCATAAAGCCCGTTACTAACCATTGAGCAGTATTTTCAGATGTATTTAATTCGCTCATAATGTGTGGCAAAGCCGTATTTAGTAAAGTTTGATTTAAAATAGCGATAAATGCACTTAATAGCATTACCGCTACTATGAGGTTCCGTTTTTTTGTGGATACTTCTATATTCGCCATATAAAAACTCCTTTTATTTCATACATATTTTTATATTCAACCAAACTTTAGTATGCCAAGCAAACTAAATGCTTGCTATTTCTTATTATTAAGGTTCTCACTATCTGGATAAAATATAATTTTAAATATATATAACAATCCTATGATGACTGAAATAACCCAAAAATCAATCTCGATATAAACGTAATGTATGTGAATAATAAAATAGAAGAGTATCGTAGTAACAACGTATGAAATCAAGTGATACAAACTGCCATTAAAATATGGATTATTGGGCAATTGTTTTCTAAAATAATCCATTAAATGTTCAATGGCAAATAAAATGAAGTAACCAAAAACAATATAGCTACCATAATAAACTAAATTATCTACTAAATTTTTATTGTAGGTAAAATAACCTAGCTTACAAAAAATTAGAATTCGACTTAATCCAAATAAACCGAATCCTAAAAACATTAAAAAAATAGCACCTGAAATGATAAAGATAGTGAGGACAAGTAAAGTTGATAAAATATTCTTATAATTATTTTTAAAAAACTTCATCCTTCTGTCCTCCTTTTTATACACGGTCATTTTATCATTAATAAATCACGATATAAAATTTAAAGTACGTTAGTCTAAAACTTTATTATTCTTCAATTATATTTCATTTGAATGATTAAACACTCTATACATCGGATCTATTAAGCGTTGACCACATAATAATGAGAAGAATAGCGACTAATGATACTGCAAATAATATATTGTAAAAATGCCCATCCATGATTCCAACTGACATAGCATAGAAATATCCCATTACAGTTGAACCTATTGACGAACCTAAATTTTTAGTTAATGCATAGAAAGACATCATTTTCTTCATATGTCTAGGATCTGTTTCTTCTTGAACGATGACACTGTCCTTTGTATAAACAAATCCAAAACTTAACCCAGCAAGAATTACTGTTGCTGCTATTAATAACGGTAATTTGAGACCAAACATGAGTATGATACTGCTAATCAATAATAATGTAAAAGCACTAATATATAATGCTTTTCGAGTTAAGTTCTCTTCTACCTTTGCTAAGTTAAAATTTAAAATTAACCAAGCTACTGACAGCGGAAATATTACCAAACCACTTTGAAGTGGTGAAAGATGTAAATGATCTTGTAGGTAGATTGGAATGTATAAATTGTATCCCATTAAAGACATAGCTATTAATAAATCTGTTACAAACACTAGTGAAACTGAACGATTAAACTCTGAAATTGGGATAAATGGATTTTTTATTTTGCTCTCAAATTTAAATAAAATAAAGATAAAAATGAATGCTAACGTCAATGAAATAATATTTAATACTACTGATGACTTATTCAATAAACCAAACATAAATAATCCTATAAATATGTAAAAGAAAGAAAGTCCCTTAACATCGAAGCTTGAGGATTTAACTTCTGATTCTTCTGGAAAATGAAAAGTAATAAATGCAAGTATAATTGCAATAACCGCTATTGGAATGTTTATAAAAAATAACCAATGCCATGTTGCAAACTCTAAAATTGCCCCACCTAATAACGGTCCAATAATACTTGAAATTCCCCAGACACTTCCTACTATTCCCATAATTTTGTATCTAAATGGTATTTCAAATGCTAATTTTGGAACAATTTGAGTCAGTGACATCATAACTCCTGCTCCCAATCCTTGAACGATTCTAGAGATAATAAGCATTATAAATGTGCCACTCATTCCTGACATTAAACTACCAATACCAAATAAAAACACGCCTATCATTGCAATATATAATATTTTAAATCTTGTTAATAATTCACCAACAATAGGATTCGCAACTACAAGCGCTATGAAATAAACAGTAAATACTAATGATATAGATGCACCAGCGTTTAAATCAGTTCTTATAGTGGGCATCGCTAATGAGATAATTGAGCTTTCTATTGCAGCCATAAACATAGTTAAAACTAAAGTTACGACGATACCTATTGATTTAAAGTTCATGAACATTATTCCTCCTAAATAAATTTCAGATTCTTTAATAGGATAATCAACATTTTATTTTATATGCAATAGAATGATTACTTTAAATAAAAAATAAGACTGATGACCGATAAAATCATCAACCTTATTTTGAATTCTCTATATAAAATAAAGTATTGCTATTAAATGAAACATTGAAGCGATCACGATAAAAATATGCCAAATCATATGAAAGTATGGACGTTTTTTTTGGGCATAAAACCAAGCACCAATAGTGTAAGATAAGCCTCCTAGTACAATGAATAAGATAAATAACCAAGATGTACGCATAATGATAATAGGTAGAAAAATAATACCAACCCATCCCATTACTAAATAGACAACCAAACTTAATTTAGGATTCACATTAACAGAAATGGACTTATACAAAATCCCCCAAATTGTAGTACCCCAAAGTAATATGAATACAAACCAACCAATCCATCCTCCTACGACAGTTAATAAAACTGGCGTATAAGTTCCTGAAATAGCAACATAAATCATACTATGATCGATGATTCTTAAAATATATTTGTGAGCAGTATTATTTTTCATTGCATGATATATAGTTGAAGAGATAAACATCATAAAAATACTAATTACAAATATAGAAATACTAACTGAGCTTAACGTTCCATGTGCTATATAACTATGAACTGCAGCATATGGTAGTAAAAAAAGTGTAAGTAACGCAGCTACACCATGTGAAACTGAGTTACCAATTTCTTCACCGAAAGATAGAGGAATGATGTCTTTAAATGATTCGACAACAGTACCTTTTGCATTCTTAGTTGAGTTAGACATCTGGCCCCACCACCTTTTAAATTAAATTCAAACGTTCTAAATCTGATGTAGCAGTTTCAACACTATCTTTACCTTCTTTATTTTTAAGTGGCGAAAATTCATCTTCTCTATTAACTTGCAACGTTACAAAACTTGTTGCATATCTAAAAATATCAAAGTAAAACAATTCAAATTTTAATGTTGGTTTTTCAACAACTCCAAAATCTTCATCTAATTGCTTTAATTTTTTCACTGCTAAGTGATATGGTAAATCATTATTTACTGCTTGTTTAATAAATGCAACTTTAAAGGCATGAATTCCAATATTTGCATTATCAAACGTATTAGCGACCGCTTCATCCAATTCAGAATACTCAAGAACCGTGTCCTTACTATTTTGATTTACTAATCGTCCGACACTTTCACCATCTTTAGGTTGAATTGATTTAGAAGTTACATCGCAATCATTTACCACTGTAAACCCAGCAAATAATGGATCTAATACTTTAACTAATACGTTATCAATGTTATTTAAGAAAATAAATTTCACACCATCAGATGCCATTTTATCTAAGTAACCATTTTTTTCTAATGATTTAAATACACCACCATTTCCGTTTGGCGTCTCCATTATATATCCCTGTTCATTAAGTACCAATTGCCCAGTTTCACTTAATGCGACCATGTTTTCTTGTTTAAAGAAATGTACATTATCAGGTTTATAACCAAAATAATCATGTTGTTCAAAGTACGATAACGTTTCTTCATGATTGATATCACTAGTCATGATATACCAATTGATTAAATGACCTGTTTCCTTTTTAAGTTTAAGTAATTGTCGTGCTTGTAATTCAAACAAACTAACTCCTTTTATTTCAAATGAACCTTTTGGCCCTTTATAACCTAAACGCGTCCCTTGACCACCAGCCATTAATAAAACTGCAAATTCACCGTTTCGTATTGCTTCTATGCCTTTTTGTTCATATTTAGCACTTTCTTGATTAGTCAATTCAGTCTTGCGTAGATATTTTACTTCTGAAACAGATGACACATCAGAAATTGATTGACGGTTAACATATAAATCTTGAAATAATTGTTGAATACTTTCTAAATTTAATTCATTCACTCTCGATTCTAATTTTTCTTTTTCATTACTGCTCATTAACTTTTCATATTCACTCAAATGTTCTTGATTATATTTCTTTAATTGATTTTGATCTAACATTTTAACTCTCCTTGTAATTAATTCAATATGTATTCATACTCTCATTATTTGATAGTTACCCTAAAATGGATTGACTTATATATTTTAATAAATGACTAATAGAGGTTTGAAATAATATGTATAATGCACCAATACTTAATGCAGTAGCCAGTGATACATCGACTAAGCCACCAGTTTTAAAGGCAAACGGGAACTTAATAGTAAGAGGAATAGGATAAAGTAACTTTACTCCCCTTGGCGTTAACATATCTAGTATAACATGAGAGGCCATACCACCGATAATAGAAACCAAGTAGTAAGTAGGAGTTTGAATCAAATTAAGGAGAAATATAATGATACCTATAAATAACAAAGAGTGAGTGAATGTCCTATGACCGAATAACAGCCTAATAATTAAACTAAGCAACTTTAATTTTCTACCAATTTTGCTACCAGTGTGACAAATGTCTGGTAATAAACTTGAAACTATAGATAAACATATTACTGTAACAGTTGAGAACAAATCTGTTTGAAAGTGTTCGGTTGTTAATGCACCTACTAGTAACCCAGCAGATACGTGAGTTTTGCCTGTCATAAACCTTCTCCTTTATAGAGAACATTTTAACATAAATCACTCTAAAATACGAACATATTTTCGGTGTTAGCTAAATAGTGTATCACAAAATTTAAAAAGTATATCATTAATACTTGAAAACGATTACACAATGATATATGATATAGACATAAATAACATAAAGGATGTGTTCTTTAATGGCAATGACTGTTAAGAAAGATAATAATGAAGTTAGAATTCAATGGAGAGTAGCTGATATCAAAATCCCTACTAGTGAAATTAAAAATATTTCACAAGACCAAGAAATTCATGCCGTTCCAGATTTAGATTCTAAAAATATTTCACGTATCGGTTCTACCTTTGGTAAAACTAATAGAGTGCTTATTGATACAGATGATCATGAATACATTATTTATACGCACAACGACCAAAAGGTTTATAACGAATTAACTAAATAATAACAATATACATTTTTCATTCGCAAAGTTATAAAAAAACTGTCAACTTCCGCTATGTAGTTGACAGTTTTTTAATCTAAAATAATAAATACTGTATTACTTTGTATTTTTCTCAATATTAATTAAACTACACTTAGACAAGGAGGTTAAAATTATGTTTGTTGTTACAAATAGAATTACCGTAAAAAAAGGATTTGCAGAAAAAATGGCGCCAAGATTCACTAAAGGTGGAAAAATTGAAACATTGCAAGGTTTTCATAAAATTGAAGTTTGGAAAGTAGTACGAGATCATGAAAGTGAAGACATGTATGTAAATACATGGTGGGAGACTGAAAAAGACTTTGAAGCTTGGACTAAAAGCGATGCATTTAAAGAAGCACATCAAAACAGAAACAAAACATCGTCTGAATCTTCACCGGTGATTAGCAGTGAAATTGTTAAAGCTACGGTGTTATCTACATTAAATTAAAAAAAGGCAATGAAGTATAGATAGGAATTGTTTATTTCAACATTTCTAACCTCTAACTTCATTGCCTTTACTATTTTATAATAATAAATGAGCCATTAACGCTATAATTGGTAAAGTGATTGCAGTTCTAATTAGGAAAATCATAAATAATTTACCTAAACTTACTGGTATTTTAGAACCTAATATTACACCACCAACTTCTGATAAATATATTAATTGAGAAATACTTAAGGCACCAATTACAAATCTTGTAATCTCACTGTGCGCATCAGCAATTAATATAGATGGTAAGAACATATCTGCAAAACCAATCAATAATGTTTCAGAGGCTTTAGCCGCTTCTGGTATTTGCAATAATTCAAGAATTGGAATAAAAGGTTGACCAATAATTGAAAATACTGGCGTATAATTAGCTATCATAGTCGCAAGCGTTCCGATGCTCATAACGACTGGAAGGATAACAAACCACATATCTATTACAGTTTTTAAACCGGATTTCCAAAACTCTTTAAACCCTGGTGCTTTCAATCCAACAATAGTTGCCTCTTCAAAACCATATCCCAGTGCCGTTTTACCTTCAGGTAGTTTTTCTAATCTAGTATTCTCAGAAACTTCTTTAGTAAATTCATCAGGTATTTTGTTTAATGGCCAAATACGTGGCATGATCATTGCAGCAACAAAACATGAAATAATTACAGTTAAATAAAACGCAAAAAATTTATGTTGTAATCCCACAGTTTCTGCAATAACGATAGCAAAAGTAATTGAAACGACACTAAACGTAGTAGAAATCACTATGGATTCCCTTCTCGAGTATATACCTCTTTCATACTGACGACTTGTTATTAGGACACCTACAGTTCCATCACCAATAAACGAAGCTAAATTATCTACTGTAGATCGCCCTGGCAATGTGAATAATGGTCTCATAATTGGTCTAAATAAGGGTCCTAAAAATTCTAATAAACCATATTCCATTAAAAAAGGTAAGAATAGTGCAGCAAATAAAAATACTGCAACCAATGTAGGTAAAAGATCATAAAACACTAAACCACCAGTATCCTCTGAATAAATAACCTTTGAACCAAGTTTAAAATAGGTCATCCATACAAAGATGACGGCTAATAATCTTAATGTCATCCAGACTGGACCAACTTTAAATGCACTATCTAATAATCCGCCTGGTTTAACTTTATTTTTAAAAATTGTCGAATAAAGTACTGTTAATATTGCAGACAATGTAATAATTAAAATTATGATAATTGGCATTGCATCACCAAGTAGACCTTTTAGCCAATTTGCTAAAAAGGCTACAGGTAATGTAGTTTGTTTCTCACCATCTTGTATAAATGGGACTGGAATTAAGAAAAGTATAATTCCAATAATAGACATAGTTATGAATTTCGCTCTACCTTTGGCAATCTGTTGCTTTGAGTAACCTTCCACCACTAATAACCTCTTTCTTTCTCATTATTGATGCTTTTATATTCATTGATTATGTAAATATATTAAGTAAAACAGCGAACTTTTATATAAATATAAGAATATATGCATTTTTATAAATATCATGTTAAATACTATATATCATTTTTAATTGATATGCAATATAAAAAGAGCTAATTTTCATCATAAATATGAGAATAATTAGCTCTTAAATTTCATTAAATTCGTCTTAATAAAAATAAGAAATATGGCACCCCAATGATAGCAATTATTACACCCACAGGTATATCTAATGGTGGATGAATTCCTCTCGCTAACCCATCACTGAACAAGATTAAAATTGAACCTATACAACCAGACATAATTACAACATGGAAGTAACGCTGACCTACAATAGATCTAGCGATATGTGGTGCAATTAGGCCTAGAAAACTTATACCGCCTACTACTGAAATTGAGGCGCCAGCCAGCATAACCGACAAAATAAGTAAGATCATTTTGAGTCTTTGTACTCTTGCACCAAGCGCCGTAGCAATATTTTCTCCTAAATTTAAAATATCTAATTGATAACTTAAACATAATACGAGTGGTAAAGTTATAACAAACCAGGGTATGATTGAATAAAAATTTTCAATAGTATGACCATATAAACTCCCTGTCAACCAAACTAACGCATTATTTGCATCCATAGGGTTTCTAATAAGTAAAAATTGAACTACAGCGGTACATATAGCACCGATAGCTAACCCAATTAAAGCTAAAGTTGAGCCTTTAATATTATATTTAGCAATTAAAAATGACAAAATCAAACTAATAAATAATGCACCTATGAACGAACCAATAGGTAGTACTAATAGCGGTGCTGAAGGAAATAGCATAATTACTATAATAGCTGCCAAACTTGCGCCTTTAGTTATACCTATAACATCAGGAGATGCTAGTGGGTTTCTAACTACCCCTTGAATCACCGCTCCAGAAATGGCCAAACTACTTCCTACAACTAAACCTAGTAACGTTCTTGGAATTCGGTACTCGTTTAATATAAAATCATCAAATTTTAGAATTCCATGAATTGCTTTCAAAGGACTGTACATTGTTGAACCAACACATAAACTTACAAATATGCTTACAATTAAGCAGATGATTACAACAGTATAACGAATAGATAATTGTCGTTTTGTCATACTCGTTTCACCCCTTTTAAAGTTATTAATAGGAAGTAAATTGCCCCAACAAATGAAGTGACAATACCAACTGGAGATTCGTAAGGAAATGTAATAAGTCTACTTAACATATCTGATAGTAATAATAAATCGGCACCTATCAAAAAAGTTAAAGGCACCATTAAGAAGTAATCTTTACTTATATAACGTTTAACTATATGAGGGACGATTAAACCAATGAATCCAATCGGTCCAGCTATTGAAACAGATGCACCTGCTAATACAATTACAAGTATACCTATTACAATTCTAATCAATTGTGTCTTTTGCCCCAATCCTTTCGCTATGTCATCCCCTAATTCCATAATGGTTAATTGACGTCCTAATAACATAGTTAAAATAAGTGATAATATTAACCAAGGCATAACCGACAATACTGCAGTCCATTTCAATCCATTAAGAGATCCTACCAACCAAAACATAACAGTAGTATTAGAATCTTCATTTAGTATTATGATACCTTGTGTTAAACTACTGAAAAATAAATGAATTGCCATTCCAGCAAGAGCTAATTTAATTGGCGTTATTTTTTTCGTTGAACCAGATAGTATATATACAGTTAGACCGCCAATAAATGCCCCTAAGAAGGCTAAATATGTTGCATAGTTACCTAGTGAGGGTATTAATATCGTCACTAATACTATTACAAATGATGCACCGGAATTAACACCAAATATTTGTGGAGACGCTAATGGATTCCTAGTAATCGCTTGCATTAAGAGGCCAGCTAAGGCTAACGCACCGCCAATTAATAACCCACCAATCATTCTTGGCATTCTTACATTATGAATTAGAAATGTTTGTTTATTATTTATAGATGTAAAAAAGTATTCAAAAATATGTTTAGCATGAATTTCAGACGAGCCAATCGCTAAATTAAAATAAGCAAAAATAAAAAGAAAGCACCCACTCACAATAAATGTGAGTGCAGTGCGTCTCTTATTTGCTTTATCTAAAGCAGATTGACTATCAGTAGATCTAATAGTCATTTTTTGCCACCTTACTTTTCTTTATCTTTTTTTGAAATTTCTACAAGTTCTTTAGCCATTTCTTCAGAAGATACTAACCCTCGAGCTCTTGCCCAAGTATCACGACTAACGATACTTACACGATTATGTTTAACCGCATCTAATGTGTCCCAAACCGGATCTTTTTTCATTTCTTGATATGATGGTTCTTTAGGACTTGCTCCATCAGTCATTATAAACATACGTTCAGGATTAACGTCTTTTAACGTTTCTGCATTAAGTTGTAAATAAGGTCCTTGTAAATATTTGCTTAACCCTTTAGTGACGTCTTTATTTAAAGCTTCTTTAAAGCCAAGTTGACTTAAGAATTGACCTACATAAGATTCACTTGGATGAGCTAATAATCCAGATTTAGACGCTACAGCTGGTAATACTTTTTCATTTTTATCAAATTGAATTTCATCTTTATATTTTGCAAGTTTTTCTTTATGCTCTTCTAAACGTTTCTTACCTTCATCTTCTTTATTTAAAGCTTTGGCAATTGTTTTAAAAGCTTCTATATTATCATTATAATCTCCATCAAAACTTTTTAATTCAATTGTTGGAGCAATTTTACTTAATTCTTTATAAATACCTTTGTGTCTGTTACTATCTGCAATAATTAAATCTGGTTTTAATTTACTGATTTCTTCTAAGTTGGGTTGTTTACGAGCACCAACAGATTTATAATCTCCAATTTTTTCTTTTAATGGTTTAATAATACGATTTGGTTTGTTGTCATCAGCAACCCCAACAGGTTTAACATTTAGTGCCGCTAAAGCATCTACAAATGAAAATTCCAACGCTACGACACGTTTAGCATCTTTAGGAACTTTAGTTGTGCCTAATTCGTGTTTAATTTTAATAGAATCTTTCGATGACGATTTATTACCTGAATCACCTGAACCATTATTGCTAACATTACCACAAGCAGTAACTAAAACTAATGCAAATAATAATGCAAATAATAATGCGACTATACCTGCAAACTTAAAGCCTTTCATGAATTCCACTCCTTAATATGTATAGGTTTACAATACATAGTTTATTGATAACGATTATCAATGTCAATATTATTTAGTATATTTTTTAAATTTTTTATAAAAATAGATTAGAATTTTAATTATTATGGGATTTTACCTAGAAATGATAAAATAAAAAGCCATTAATCAGAATAAATTCAAAATTAAAGGCTAATATTTATTAAAGTTTATATGATTATTAATACCTACAAAGAATTGATTAACATTTTTTATTAATCAATAATGGAGAATTGACCATCTTACTATTCAAAGAGTGAATATAATTATCCTTAAAATAGTGCTTTGTCATGTGGTTATGATACATTACTTGAGAAAGCGCCTCATACTCCATAGCAAATTCTATAATATCACCAACTTTATAGTAATCTTGATTGTTTAAATTAATCATTAGATGATCACTTGATGCACCAATAATGCTAACATCATTCTTAATAGGTTTAATTTTATTTACGTCTGTGTCAACATAGCCAATATCTACAATCGCTTGTAAATAGCATTGGTTATTGTCAGATAGACGTGGTTTAATCTCTAAAATTTCCGCTTCTACTGTAATTGCATTTTGAAATAGCATTGGTATAGATTGATTTGTTGTAGTATCTATCCCTCTAAATAATGCCTCACCTATTCGTAACTCATTAATCTTACCCAAATCATTGTACATTAATTGTGGTATCATACTTGAGTTTCCACCTGATACAACTTTTAATCTAAACCCTAAATTATATTCAATAGCATCAACAAATTGATTTATCTTTAATATATCTTCTTCAGTTGGAGCCGAAGACTTGAAACACATAAAGTTAAATGCAATACCTATTAATTGAATATGAGTCATTTTGATGATTTCTTCAATATAATTTAGTACATCATAAGTTATGACCCCTTCACGTCTATCCTTCCAATCTATCATTAACATAATTTGATGTTTTTGATTTAACTGTTTAGCAATGTCATTTATCTCTCTAATTGACTCAATTTCAGTTTGCATACTCATTTTCACTGATTTAATCAGTTGAGTATAATGTTTTTTAGATGTTGGTCTTAGTAAAAGATAATCGCATTGCCCCTTGAAATCTTCATTTATATTTTCAAGTCTTGATTCTGCAAAATGGGTGAACCCTGATTGAATTAATGTTTTGATAATTCGATTATCACCAGCTACACATTTAATTACTGGGGTTAAATGTATATCATTATTTTCTAATAACGTTCTTAGTGCATATGCATTATATTCAATTTTAGATAAGTTTATATTGATTTGAGCCAATTATCTCACCTCATCTCTAATTGGATTATCAAGTTCGATATTTAAATATTTTTTCACTCTATTGTTCATACGCATGCGTAATAATGCCTTAACAGTAATCTTTGAACCAAAGAGCACATCTTTTAAAGCTTGAGCATGTGGTTTATTATCACTTATTGCTAATTTAACTTCATTTTGAACTAGATTGAACAATTCTTCTTCAGTTACAAATTCCGTTTTTGAAAAGTGATGAATTAATTCAGCTAACTGATTCTGAATAACAGCATGCTGAAATTTCGCAATAACTTCTTCAATTGAATCTGCCAATAAACTTTGATTGGACACGTTGATATTTTTCAGTTTATGAGTAAGTGTATTTAAATCAATTCGAGACCCACCTAAATCACGCACAATAAAATTCATTTGATAATTAGGTCCTAAATTAACTATAGTATTTTGCATATGCGCTTCTAAAGCTATGCCATACTCTTGAATTAAATTGATTAAAGGCGTAATAAGTTGTCGACTATAATTTTGAATAAAGGTTAATATACCTCTATTATTTAACTCACCATTAACCCATTCGATATAACTATCAACAGTAATATGTCGATCAATTGGATTAGGATTAACCAATGCACCAGTAACAATAGTCACCCCATTGTTTGCAATATAAGGTGTTTCTCTGACAATGCATGCTAACTGTCTAGCATCCTCGTCATTTGTTTTCGCACATAAACCATAAGGTTCTATTGCAACATTTAGTTGTGGATATTGATTTAATACATTTTGTAAAGCGCTACTTAATTTAGGTCCGTCTACCGTTGTAACACTTGAAACTGTTCTGACAGCGCTCGTTGCTTGTACATTGACAGGTAATTTTATATGATATGGCTTATTGATGAGTGCCATCGTCCTAAATGATAGTGTTGCTTTCGAATCGACATCAAATGGTGTTGTTAATAAAAACTTATTAGCAATCCAATTCGCAAACTTATCGTAGATAGTATGGTTGTATTGCCATGGATGTACTAATATCACAAAATAGTCTTCTAACGAAATATGAATAGACTGTGCATATTTTCTAATTCTTATTTGATATTCAGGTATTACTTTCTTCAATATGAAATCTTCATCATTATCTATACACGTAGCTTGTGCACAGTCTTTATGGATTAACATAATTTTTAACGGTATTACTTTTTCAAACTCAGGTGAATACATTTTAACTTCATCCATAGTTAATGGCAGTTTCGTTTTAGTAAGTGGATGTGTAGGATGACCTTCTAATACTAAGCTTTCTGAATATATCAAATCATTGATTTCATTCGCGTCACTCAAATGTTGTAACCATGCAAAAAAATTTAAAGTTGTTGGCATACCAGAAAATTGCATACTAGATTGCACATTATGTTGACGTTGATAAAATTGTTTATAAATTTCAACAAAACTATCTCTACTATGTATTATTTCATCTATTAATTGCTGATGTATATTAATGTCAAAATGATTACTTAATATTTCTAATAAAGTTTCTACTGTTGATACTTCCATTATATTAGCACCACATTGATATGCAATTGGTCCTACAAATTCATACCTTGACATTACACTGTTATGATTAAAGTGAGTAGAAAGTATACATCCATGATATTGTATATCTAATTGATCATCTTTAGTTGTAATAATAGTTTGTTCTTTCCAAATGCCTTCTTTTATTAAAGCATTTAAAATACGATATTGTATATTAGTATCCGCATTTTGCCATGCGTTTAGAATCATACTTTACTCCTCCAATTTAATTGGTCTTTGAATTATATATGCAATAAAGGCAATTACAAAAGTAAATATTCCCATTATGATAAATGTATTAATAGGTCCTATTATTTCTGATAATGTTGTTAATATTAAACTACCTAAAGGAATCATCCCTCTATCCATCATGACGATACTTAATATTTTTCCTCGATGCTCTGATGCTATATCCTCTTGAAAATATATACGATTTGATGTTCTAGCTAATTGACCAAATAAACCTACAAGTGACATGCAGATAAACATAAATATAATGTTATGCATAATGACACCTACAAGCGCTAATCCAAATAGACAAGTACTTAAATAATACATTTGCACAGTGGTGAACTTTTTCAAAATTATGGGTAGTATAAGTGTTGCAATCATACCACCTACAGCACAAAAGGTCATTGACACACCAAAGATTTCCGAGCGACCAGGAAAGAGATCATGTACTAATACTGGTACTAGTGTAGTATACGAAAACCCAGTAGCCATGATAATCAATGACGTAATAAATATTTTTGAGGCTTGCATATTATTCTTAAAGTATTCCCACACAACCGTAAATGAAAACCCTTGGTTAGCTTTATTTGTCTCACCAACTGTATTGAAGGTTAATGGTAAACACAATAGGACAGCAATGAAGTAACACATTGATTGCGCTAGAAAAGTAAACGGTGCATGGTAAATTGAGAGTATCAATCCTGCGATTGCCGGACCTATTGAGCGACATATGTTTATGATAAAAGAATGATATGAAACGGCTTGGCTTGTATTTAAATGTACAGATAAATCTGGCAATACAGCTTGTCTTATTGGTGTTTCCGTCGCATTGATCATACCTCGAAGTGTGGCATAAATAAGGATGATAATAATCGGCACTTGTTCTAATAAAAAGGTACAAACACATAGTGTGCTTGTCACTAAAAATGAAGATGAAAGGGTAATTTTCAATAATTTTCCTCTATCAAATTTATCAGCTATAGCGCCAGCCCAGACACTTAGTAACAAAATTGGCACGAGTCGGCAAAAATTAACCAATCCCAAATAGACTGCGTTATGATAACTAGTAAGTACATACCAATTCAAGCCAATTTGTCCTATCCAATTCCCTAGAAATAATAAAAAGGAACTAGAGAAGAAAAATTTCGCCACAGTATTCCACCTACTTATTTATAATAAACTTCATAATTGATAATGAATATCATTATCGATATTATGGATTATACAAATGATTTAGATTTTTGTAAAATGAATTTGAGGTGCAATATGGATAATTTAATTTCAATAGACAATATAGATTTACATTTAACTGATGAAGAATTAGGAGCTTTATCGTTTTTAAAGCAAGAAATGCCCCATTTAGTAAACTACATTAAAAATGAATTGCTCATTGCACGAGATAAAATTTCTCAACGCTTAATTACATCCCTTTACAGAGAAAATTTAGTCAACGCTAAATCAAATAGTACCTTTTTCTCGTCATGTGATATTAAAAACTTTCCAATAAATGGAGAACACCAAATTATGCGCGTGCATTTTCCCGAAAGCGATAAATATTTATTCGCAAAAGTTTCCGGAACTCATGCATTTGGCCGTGTAGATGTTGAAGGTCCATTTTATTATTGTGATAGTGATGGTAGACAATGTGTTCGTATACTTCATCCTAATGAAGTATTAGCTGATATCTTAAAGGAAAATCCAGAGCTTGATAATGAGGCAAGTTCTCAATTCAAAGACGATATGGAAAACAGTGTTGCAAATATGGCGTTAGCACTTGCATATCAAGCATATGAGATGCAACATTCAAATGAACCTTTATTGGAAATAATTCTTAATGAACAAGATAGTTATTTGCGTTCAGAGCAGGCAGTTATAGAGGGACACCCGCTTCATCCTGGAGCTAAATTGCGTAAAGGCCTTAATGCTAATGAGAATATTAAATATAGTTCAGAATACAATAAAGAAATTCATTTAAAGTGTGTGCTTATTCACCAAAGTGTCGCTAGAATACAATCTTTATCGTTTACTTATAATGCTGAATTAGAAGCGCAATTTCCAGAACTATATAGCCAAATTAAAACTGAGTGTGATAATTTGAGTAATCTGAGTGAATATCATTTAATGATTGTTCATCCTTGGCAGTTAGATAATGTATTATTAAGTCAATACGAAGAGGAAATAAATAATAATTTAATGATTCCACTAAAGATAGAAATACCTTATTACGCTGGTTTATCTTTTAGAACTTTAATGCCAAAATTCCCAAGCACGTTGCCACATATTAAATTATCTACCAATGTACATATTACTGGTGAAATTAGAACTTTATCTGAACAAACAACTCACAATGGTCCTTTAGTTACTCAAATCTTAAATGACATTTTAAAGCAAGATAAAGATTTCACTCATTATAGAGTTGGTATTTTAAATGAATTTGCTGGTATTCACTTTTATAATATAAATGACGAAGAAGCTATTCAAACAGACCGAAGTGAGCAATTAGGAACGCTCTTTAGGGACAATGTGTACAATCTAACTGAAAAAGATAGTATTCCTATGATTCCTTCAAGTTTAGTGGTTAATTATAAATATAATGAAGAACCACCAATTATTAGTTTAATTCAACGTTATAAACATCATTACGACAAATCAAATCTTGATATCGCAGCTCAAGAATGGTTGTCAGATTACATTTCTCAATTGTTAGGCATAGTGATTCCTTTATATGCTAAATATGGCATTGCACTTGAAGCCCATTTACAAAATTCAATTGCAACGTTTAACGCTGATGGACGATTAAATACTATTTATATTCGTGATTTTGAAGGCTTACGTATTGATGAACAATTTTTAAATGAATCTGGATATACGACAAATCATTTTCACGAAAAATCTAGAATCTTGACCGATTCTAAAACAACAGTATTTAATAAAGTCTTTTACTCGACAGTTCAAAATCACATAGGTGAACTTATATTAACTGTTTCAAAATTCATTGAGGATGAAGAATTTGAATATAAACTGTGGGATAGCGTAAGCGAAATTATTCATAACATTTTAAATAGCTTAACGAATATTAATACAAGCCACATTTCAGAAATTAAACAAATTATATTTGATAGAGACATTGATTATAAATGCGTGACAACGATGCGTTTAGAAGATGAAGCACATCACTATACTTATATTAAAGTAAGTAATCCACTACATGGTTAAACGATATTAGAAATCAAAGCTTAATTCTAAAATAAAAAACCCTTTAGGCTATATAAACCTAAAGGGTTAAATCTATTATTATTGTAATCCTGATCTTTCAGAGTTGTTATTATTATTGTTGTTTTTTTCGTTTTTTTGTTGCCATTCTTTTTTAGTCATAACATCATCAACTTGCATGTTAACTTCTACAACTTGTAAGCCAGTGATATATTTAACTTGCTCTTTAACTAATTCAGTAACTTTACGGAAGATTTTTGGTGCTGATTCACCATATTCTAAGATTACTTTTAAGTCGATTGCTGCTTGTTTTTCGCCAACTTCAACAGAAACACCAGTAGTTACATTGTTGCCACTAGAGAATGCATTAGTAAAGTTATCAGCGAAACCGCCTTTCATATCTAAGATACCTTTAACTTCACGAGCTGCGATTCCAGCAATTTTTTCTACAACTTCATCTGAGAAAGTTAATTTGTTTTCAAATTGTTGTTGTTCATTTTGTTCTCTGTATTGTTCTGCTTGTTTTTGCTGTTCTTCTCTTTCTTTTTCATTAACTCCAGTTTGATTATTGTAAGCTTGTTTAGCTTTGTTATTGTTATCTACTGACATATTACATTCTCCTTTATAATTGAATTTTTTTATTATTTAGTTCTTAAATAAATTATTTAACTCCATCTATTTAAGAAATTCATGAAATCCTGTGTACGGTCTTTAATATACCCAACACCAATTCCGATTAAACATAAAACAATAACCAAAATTGTTTTCCAAAATCCTAAAGTTAGGAATAAGATTGCTATAATTAAAAATGCAAAGAAACCAATGATACGCCATTTATATGATTTAATGAAGTCAATGATTTGTTGACTTGCATCTTGTCCATTTTGATTATTATTATCAGCCATGTTATCCCTCCCTTACAGAACACGTTGTCCAGCAGTTTTTTGATCTCTGACATTTACTTCAAGTTTTCTCACTGGTAATTCAGTAAAATGTTCTACATTATGCTTAATGTCTGAACGAATACTTTCAGTTAGTGACTTAACTTGTACATCATTTGGTACTAAGAAGTCAGCCTTGATATCAATGTAAGATTTGCTTTTTTTATTATAAAGCTTAGCTACAACATTAGGTTGTCTTACTTGATCGTATTTAGTAAGTGTATCGTAAGCTGATTTTTCAACTGCTTTACGAGATACATAAATATGACCATCATCATAATCTTTGTATAATCCTGGTTTTCTATATGTTGGTTTAAAGATGCTGAATACTAATATTAAACCTATCAATATAAGTAGAGCAGCTAAACCAATTAATAGTGGTTGGAACCAATTGAATTGTAAGAAGAAGTCTTGATACTTAGATATACGACTATCTTTTATGTACATAAACAATAGGAATCCAACAATAGCAACTATTAATAGGCCGAGGATAAAGTTTTTTAGCCTTTTCACCTCGTATGCACCTCCTAAATTATTGTTGAATTATTATATAGAAAATAATACCCTTTAAACATTTTTCAAAACATTAATGAAAAACTATTAATTTAATTATATAAATATTTATTAAAGTTTTACTTTCTAGATAGAATATTCCCAAATTTAGCACAATAAAAACATATATTTTATTATTATTTTTTCAATTCTTTTTGCTTTGAACTTTTATACTGTAATATGTTTGGAAACTTATTAGAAGTTCTTGGATGATCGATACTTAATGATTTAAACAATGACCAAATCATTAAGATAATAACTATTGAAAATGGTAAAGCGGCAATGATTAATAAGTTTTGAATCGCCTGTGTACCACCTGTATAAATCATAATCATTGCAAATAAGGCTAGAATAATACCCCAACTTACTTTCACAAATGATGTAGGATTGATGTCACCTTTAGAACTAAGCATACCCAATACGTATGTTGCTGAATCGGCTGAAGTCACGAAGAAGATCATAATAACTACGAGAGTAATTATGCTAAGAATAAATCCTAGTGGATAATGTTCCAACGTAGCAAATGTTGCAGTTTCAGTAGCTTCTTTTGCAATGTTAGCAATGCCTTTATCTTGTAAATAAACGGCAGATGCTCCAAATACAGCAAAGAAGAAGAAACATACAAGTGAAGGTACAAATAGAACACCAAGTATAAATTCTTTAATTGTACGACCTCTAGATACCCTAGCAATAAAGATACCCACGAATGGTGCCCATGATACCCACCAAGCCCAATAGAATATTGTCCAGTTTTGGAGCCATTGGAATTTTTCTCCTCCATTCATTGGAATACGTAAACTCATACTAAAGAAATTAAAGATATAATTACCTAAACCATTTGTAAATGTATTTAGAATATAAAGTGTTGGGCCAACAATAAATAAGCCAATTAATACAATAAAGGCTAACAGCATATTGACGTTACTAAGCGTTTTAATCCCTTTATCTATACCTGACCAAGCAGACCACGTAAACAATATAGTCGCAATAATAATTAATATTACCTGTGTACCGAAATTGTTTGGTACATTAAATAGGAAATTTAGGCCTTCATTTATTTGAAGTGCACCAAATCCGAGAGTTGCTGCGACACCTGTAACAGTGGCGATAACAGCTAATACATCAATTGCACCACCTATAGGGCCTTTCATTGATTTTTCACCAAATATAGGAACTAAGGTTGCACTTACTAATCCAGGGTAGCCTTTATGGAAACTAAAATATGCAAAGACTAATGCTACAATTCCATATACTGCCCATGCATGTAATCTCAATGAAAGAACGAAAATTGAAATGCATCATTGATTGCAGATTGTGTACCTGCTTTATGTATAGGGGGTAACGTAAATGCGTGACTTATTGGTTCTGCAGTAGTCCAAAATACTAGTCCAATACCCATACCAGCACTAAATAACATGGCGAACCAAGAAGGTAGTGAGAATTCAGGATCTTCACCTTCTTCACCAAGTGTTATCGATGCATATCTTGAAAACAATAAATATACACAAACAAAAAATATGAGTAAAACCAGTAACAAATAATACCAAGAAAAATTCTTTGCTATAAATGAAGTAATGTTTTGGGTTCCTGTTTCTAATTGTTTCGGCATAAAAGCGCCATATAAAACAAATAGAGTACAAATAGCTAATGCTGTCCAAAACACAAAACTAATTGATTTTTTTCGCAACATAATACTCCTTTCAATAAAATGGTTAATAAAGCATTTAAGTCAAAATAAAATGACGTTTATCCTATTGCCTTTTTTTATAAGAATAAACGCCATTTATAAAGAAATATATATAGTTTATTAATTTAAATTAATGACCAATTTGCCAATCATTGTATTGGATTCTAATATTTGGTGTGCTTGATAGATGTTTTCAGTGGTTAATCCTTCTATAACTTTAGTTGTTGTAGGTTGATAAATATTCTGTTCAACCTTATTTGTTATGTCTTCTAAATATTCATGATGCTTTATCATATCATCAGTTTGATTTAATGGTCTAGCAAACATAAATTCATGTGAGAAACTTAAACTTTTTGGTTTCAAAGCATTTAAATCTTGGTCATTTTCAAAAGCTACAATAGTAGCAATATGACCTCTAGGTTTCACTAATTGAATCATGTCGTCATAGTACATATCCGTATTAAATGTACAGAATACGTAATCAACCAGTTCAATACCTTGTGTCTTAAATTGATTTATTAAACTCTCTTTGTGATTGAGTACAATATCAGCACCCATTTTTTTAGTCCATTCAATCGTTTCATTACGCGATGCTGTTGTAATCACCCTTAAACCATAGAACTTAGCAATTTGAGTAACAATACTTCCTACACCACCTGCGCCATTTATAATTAACAACGTTTTACCTTCATTTTCACTACGTTTGCGTGAAATACCAAACACATCAAACAATGTTTCATATGCTGTTATACCGGTTAATGGTAAGCTTACTGCCTGCTCAGCGCTAATATTTTTAGGTGCCTTAGCTACTAATTTCTCATCAATCAATTGGTATTCCGAATTTGATCCGTTTTGATCAGGTGAACCAGAGTAATATACTACATCACCCTGATTAAACATAGTAACTTCACTTCCAACAGATTCAACCACACCAATCGCATCAAATCCTAGTACACGAGGTATTTTTGACACGTTCATTAATCGTTGTTTTGTATCAACGGGATTGACACTAATAGACTGAATTTTAACTAATAATTCATGTCCTTTTGGTTCTGGTATATCTAAATTATAAGTTTTAAATAAATTTCCATCTGATAGTTTAAACGGTTGTTCAAATCCAATTGCTTTCACTATTCATCCGCCACCTTTTTCAAATCTAATATTAAACTAAGTATAATATTTCAAACAAATATATAGCAATATAGAAGCCTTCAATTTAAAATACAACTAAATCTAATTTTTCCTATAAAAATCATTGAAAGGAGCATATAAAAATTGAAATTAAGTATTTTAGATTATGTTCCAATTTTTGAAGGTAGAAACGCCAATGATGCATTTAATCATAGCATTACGTTAGCCCGAACTGCTGAACAATTAGGTTATACAAGATATTGGGTTGCAGAACATCATAATGTATTCTCTGTTGCGTCAAGTGCACCTGAAATCGTAATGATGATGCTATTAGAACAAACACAAACGATTAAAATAGGAAGCGGAGGCGTCATGTTACCGCACTACAGTGCCTACAAAGTGGCAGAACAATTTAGAATAATGGAAGCTCGCCATCCTAATAGAGTAGATATGGGTTTAGGTCGTTCTCCGAGTTTCAAGCAAGTAAATGAAGCACTTAATGAGTATAAATCAACAAAACCAAATTTAGACAATCAAATAGAGGACTTACTACACTACTTTAGCAACAAATATGAAGCCCCACATCGATTCATGTCTATCAAAGCAACACCTGAAATTAATACTTCTCCACAAATGTTTATTCTAGGTATGAGTGAAAGAAGTGCGGAATTAGCTGCTCAAAAAGGGCTACCATTCGTCATTGCATTTATGGGACAAACTCAAACCAAGATTAATAGCCTAATAGAATATTATCGAAAACGATACAAACAATTGAATGACATTTCAAAATCTAATGAGCCGTATGTAATTATGTCGACATTTGTAGTTACTGCAAACACGCTTAATAAAGTTGATGATTTATTAGATGCATTACATTTATGGCTTTTACGCATTAATTATCTCAACCAACCTAAATCATATCCTTCTATTAATACTGCTCAACAACGTAATTATAGCACTAGTGAACGTAATAAAATTGAGCAAAATAAAAGTCGTGTCATAAGTGGATTGCCTAAAGATATTCATCTAAAATTAACTTCTTTATTAAATACGTATCAAGTGGATGAAATCATAATAATGCCTCATGTATATGGGGAACAAGCAAGATTGGAATTGATTCAATTAGTCGCCAATAATTCACTTTAAACTTTGATTATTTTAGTGTTCAAGTTATGTTATTACTTACTACTACCATAAAAAATTTATGATTTCATCTGACACTTCTTTATTATGATGTAGCGCACTATGTTGCGCTTTCTCCCCTTTATATTCAGATTCTTTATATGTTTTAGGACTATTGCCCAACAAGTATTTTAAGGAGCGAGACGAACTATTAGATACCCTTCCATCAGAGTGTGTTCCGTCTTTCAAATCACCATAAATATTTAGTACTTCTATGTTTTTATTTTTATAGACATCTTTTAGATTTAATAATTTTTCATAATCAGCATTCATTTTACTAGGCTTACCATCTTTATCGACAGTAATTTCATTTACTTTTTCATTTAAATATAAAACACCGTTATATGTACCAGCTATATTTACTTCTTTTTGAAGTTGAGGTAATTGTTTATCATTTCCATAATATTTCATAAAATACGCAAAAGATAAGTTTCCCATTGAATGCGCTACAAAATTATAATTATCTATATTGTATTTTGATTTCATTTTTGTAAGTACATTTTTTATGTTTTGAGCATTTTGCATAATGTCACCATTTTTATTATCTTCAAATAATATTTTTATAATTGGATTCCTAGACTTCTTTGAAATTTTGCCACTAAACTGTACTTTTCCGTTTGATAAAACATATGCTGTAACTACATCCTTGATGACACCTTTTTTTACAGCTTGATTGACCATATATTTTTCAGAATTATTGGTTCCACCATATCCATGCATAAATAAAGTTGCAACTTTCTTTTTATCATTACTTTGATAATGAGATGAATTGTTACTCTTTGATTGACATCCTACTAATGTAAAAATCATTAGGCTAATAATCAAACTAAATATTATCTTTTTAAAAATTCTCATAATAATACTCCAATTTGTTTTCTTTAAGTATAAATGATGTAATTACAAAAATGAAAATTAAGTTAAATTGTACGTTTAAGCATATGTGGTAATAATTTGAATATATATTTTTGAATTATTTTTTCATGTGATCAAGCCAAGAAAAAATAAATAGGACTGAGAAAAGCTAAATTTTAGCATTTCCCAATCCTACCTTACAATTGTATTTATCATTGCTGTTTGTTACAAAGTTATATTAAATGCAATTATTTTATTTCCTTACTTTCCGCTAGTTCTTTGTACCAATATGCGCTCTTTTTAGCATAACGTTCTTGCGTTTCAAAATCGACATAAAATAGACCGTATCGTTTTTCATAACCATTTGACCAAGAAAATACATCCATGAGTGACCAAATGAAGTACCCTTTCACATTCGCACCATCACGAATAGCATCAGAAATGACTTCTAAATGTTTTTTCACATAATCTATACGTGCATCATCATCTACAGTTTTACGTTCCTCATCAAATTGGTCTTTATAACCAAGTCCGTTCTCAGTAATATAAATTTTATGGTAATTAGGATAATCTTTAACTACTCGCATAATTTGATCATATAAGCCTTTAGGATAAATCATCCAGTCCCAATCAGTACGTGGTACATCAACATCAAATTCACGTTGACCTACACCTTTAAGTTGATATTTAGAACCACCTTTATCACCAGTAGCATTATGTGTAATTTCAGATTCGCCATCGTAACCTCTCATCCAATCACTCATGTAGTAATTGATACCAAGGAAGTCATTTAAATCTTTAGCCGCTTCTAATATTTTATAATCCTCTTCTGGTATGTCTAATTTACCACCATTTACTGATAAAATGTGTTGAACGCCCTCCATAGTTTCACGAGAATATTTACCTAGATAAGTTGCATCTAAAATGAATTTGTTATGAATAATATCTTCTAATTCAGCCGCTCTAACATCTTCTGGATTAGTTGGATCATAAGGATATTTAGTTGGTAAAGCATGCACGACACCTATTTCACCACTATAGCCATTATCTTTAAACAATTTAACTGCTTTCGCATGTGCGACCATCATGTTGTGATGTGATTGAAACACTTTAGCAAAGTCGTATTTAATTCCAGGAGGGAATTTACCTACTAAATATTGGCCATCACCGATAGGGCCAATCTCATTAAATGTAGTCCAATAATTTACTTCTTCAAATTCTTCGAAACAGAATTTTGCATACTCAACAAAGTACTCAATTGTCTTACGATTTAAGAAATCACCATCACTATGTAGTGTCTCTGGTGTATCAAAGTGATGTAACGTTACAAATGGTTCTACATGTCTTCTATGACATTCTTTAAATAAATTATGATAGTATTCAACACCTTTAGGATTAACCTCACCATATCCTTTAGGGAATATTCGTGACCATGCAATCGAAATACGAATGCCATTCACACCAAATTTTTCACTTAATTCTAAATCAATAGGATATTTATTATAAAAATCACTTGCTGGTTCAGCTGTATACCAATAGTTTTCTTCAAGATAAGTGTCCCATGCTACACGACCTTTTCCATCTGTTTGAGTCGCACCTTCTGCTTGATAAGCTGCTGTTGCACCACCGAATATAAAATCTTCTGGTAATTTTTTCATTATACTTTCATCTCCTAATTATATTTCAAATTGTTGTTGAACGAAGTCTAATGCTGCTTTGCCATCTCGAGTTAAATTAATGTATTCAACACCTTGTGTTTTAGCTAATTTAATACCTAGTCGATCTGTATCTTGTTTTATATCTTCATAGTTAGAAGCAACTTGAGGCGCTAAAATAATTAATTGATAGTCTTTCATAATATCCATATGTGCACCATAACCACCAGCTGCCGCTTTTACAGGTACCTGATATTCTTCTGCAGCCTTGTTTAACGCATTTGCAAGTAATCCACTTGTACCGCCACCGGCACATAAGACTAAAACGTTAGTTTGTTCGTTAATTGAATTTGATGAATTTTTAGCCGATACTTCCTCATCTGAAGGTGCTGATTCAGTTGTTGTCGTTTCATTTGCACCAGCAGTTGCTAAAATTGCATCTGCTTTTTTCGTATCAAAGTTTGCTGATACTTTTTCTTTTAATTCATTATTTACTTCTTTATTACCTCGTTCTTCTTCAAGAATTTGTTCATCATATACTTTTAAAAATGGATAATAAATCATAACATCAACTACAATTAATACAATTGCTAACACAAATGACCAAAATGCAAATCCTGTGCCCATCACAATACCAAGAGGACCTGGTGTCGTCCATGGTAAGAAGATGCTAAAACTATTCATTTTAAGTACATCAACAAAGAATTTAAAGATCCATACGTTTGCTATTGGTGCAAAAATAAATGGTATGAAAAATACTGGGTTTAATACGAGTGGTGCACCAAATAAAATTGGTTCATTTACTCCAAAGAATGTTGGTACAACTGATGCTCTACCAATTGCTTTATTTCTTTTTGATTTAGTTAACCACATAAACATAAATGGCACGACTAATGTAGCACCGGTACCCCCCATAGTTGCAACGAACATTTGTGTACCAGGGGTAATAATTTTATCTGCATGTTCTCCTGCTTGAATCAAATTTAAGTTTGTTTCAAGATTTGCATAAGTAATTGCAGCGATTGCTGGTTCAACAATAGATGGACCATGTATACCTACAAACCAGAAGAATGCGAAAGCACCGAAGATAAGTGTGACAACAATCCAGCCATCTGCCGCAGTAAATAATGGTTCAAAGATTTTTAATACGGCGTTCGCTACATTTGTATGAATAAATTTCCTTGATAATAAATCTAATGCATAAATAATGATAATAACCGCTGACAACGGGAAGATATCTTTAAATACCTGAGAAATATTTGGTGGCACTTCTTTAGGCATTTTTATTGTAATATTTCTTTTAATAAAGAAATTATAAACAATTACGGTAATAAAGGCTGAAATAAAGGCTGTTAATAATCCTTTAGTGCCCATAAATGCACTTAAAAATCCACCCTCTTTAATAGGATCTGCTGCTAAGAATAAAAATCCACTCATCGCAGCCATCATTGTAGAAATAAAGTTAATTTGATTGGTTTTATCTAATTTCCTGTTGTAGGAATCGGTTAAAGACTTAGCTGTTGTTCCAGCTACAATCAAACCAACAATTCCCATGGTATAGTTATATGGTTTCATCAATATACCTTCCATCGTTTTACTCCAAGTGAAGCCAAACACGTTAGGTACATATGTGATTAAAATAAATATACTTGAGAACAAGATAATTGGAATTGCTGCAATAAATCCATCACGAATCGCTCTTAAATAAATATTACGAGATATTTTTTCAAAGAACGGCTTTCCTTTTTCTATCCATGCTATTAACTTATTCATAGGGGTCAGCTCCCTTTTTTGTATAATTCAATTAAATGCTTCATTAAATCTTTTAATAATAACGTTGTCATTAAATGGTCTTGACCGTGAATCATTGTAATACTAAATGCAATGTCATCACCTTGCGCTTCTTGAGCTAATAAGTTTGTTTGAGCTTTATGTGCATTTGCAATACATTCATTTGCTTCCTCCGTAAGTTGTTCAGCTTTATCAAAATCACCTTCATTAGCAGCGTTTAATGCCTCTAATAATTTCGAACGTGCATCTCCTGCATATGCGACAATTTCAAAACCAAGTAATTGTACTTCTTCTCTGTTCATATGAATAACCTCCCCTAAGTTATTTTGCTTTCCAAGATGTTGCAGTTGTTTTTAGTACTTTATTTAAATCATCAATGTTTTTATATCCAGTTGTACGTAACCATTCTCTTGCAGCTTGTTCTCCTTGTTCAATATAAACTTTAACTGCACCAGACCATGTCGCACGCCCACATAACACACCATTGAAATGTGCACCTGCATCATGTGCAAATGTTAATGTTTCTTGGAATAATTCAGCTGATACACCAGCACTTAAATAAATATAAGGTAAATGTGTCGCTGCTTCTTGATCACGGAAATGTTGTGCTGCTTCTTCTTTTGTGTATATAACTTCACCCTCTGTAAATCCTTCAACAAAATTCATATTTACGGGTACTTCAACTTTAAGCACATCAACATTGAATCGATCTTCAGAGAATAACTTCATTGCTTCATTTACTTTACGAGGTTTTACTTTTGCAAATTCAGCACTTTTATTATCTGGAATATTATCATCATAAGTTAACACTTCTAAGAAAAATGGAATGTCTTCAGCAACACATTCTGAACCAATTCGTTCAATATAAGCTTTCTTTTGAATGTTAATCTCTTCTGAATCATCTACATCATAATAAAGTAAGAATTTAACTGCATTGGCACCCTGTTCTTTTAAACGTTTAGCAGACCATTCTACTAAGCAATCTGGTAAACGACCTTTTGCATTCACGTCATATCCAGTTTTTTCATATGCAAGTAATAAACCACACTCTTTATTACGTGCATCAGAAGCAGGTAAGCCATATTCAGGATCTAAAAGAATAGAAGATGCATATTGTGTTAACTCTTCTGATACAAGTACTTTTAATTGTTCAATTTGTTCAACTGTAGGAGGTTCTGTTTGATGTTCAGCCATCATTCTTTTTAATGCTCCACGTTGATCAAATGCTAAAGCTGAAATAATCCCATCTTGATTACTTAATTGTTCGATTGATGCTAGTTTTTGTTGTGATTTTGTCATGAATTACACCTCTATAACTTCAATTTGTTTGAATAGTTCTTTAAATTTATCTACATTAATATGACCTGTTTGATGCTCCATTGCATTTAACATTCCAAATGCATTAGCTTTTTTCAGTAAATCTTCATCGGATTGTTGATGAACAAGACCTGATGCAATACCTGCCACTGTAGAATCACCAGACCCTACAGGATTAACGACTTCTATTTTTGGAATATTTACTTTATAAAATGTTTGATGATGTTTAGCGAAAGCGCCATCGCCACCTAAAGAAACAATAATCCATTCAATACCTTTGAATATGGGTTGAGTAACCGCTTCTTTTAAACTATCGATATCTGTAGTGACAGTAGTGTGTAATAATTGAGATAATTCATCAATATTAGGTTTTATCACTGAAGGCTTATTCTCGCTTAACAATACATCCATTAATGATTGACCAGAACTATCTAAAATCGTAGGTAGACCTTGTTTATTTGCTAATTTCACAATATCAGCGTAGTAATTTGTATTAAGACCTTTAGGTAAACTTCCAGACATCGCTATAACATTAGCTCTTTTAAATAGTTCTAAAAGATGTGTTTTATAGCTCTCTGCTTCTTCCTTGCCAATAGTTGGTCCTTGTTCAAGTATTTCAGTTTGTTGTCCTTCATGTAGAATAGCGATACAATTTCGTGTTTCTCCTTTTATTTTGAAGAAAGACTGTTCAATTTGAGCATCCGTTAATTGTTCTTCAATAAATTGACCTAATGCGCCACCTAAAAAGCCACTTGCTAACACATTTTCGCCAAATTCTGATAATACACGTGTTACATTTAATCCTTTTCCTCCAGCAGTTTTACTCGTCTTTTTAACTCTATTCACAGTATCTAGATGAAACTGTTCTAATGGGTAAGAGATATCAACTGAAGGATTTAAAGTTAATGTTAGAATCATTTCACATCTTCCTTAATCGTGATATTCACCTTTGTCCCATTTTTCTAAGAATTCATCAAAGAAATGAGGATTAGCTTGATTATCGTTATGTGCTTCTAAATGATTAATTTTAGCAATTAATTTTTTATTTTCTTCAGTAGGTTTGTATTCCGCTTTAATAAATGCATCAACGATATCGAAAATAAATAATTCGCCTGCTACTTTACCGCCGAAACTAACAACATTAGCATTTAATTCTTCTTTTGAATAAAGTGCTGATGTCATATCACGTACTAATGCTGTTCTTACACCTGGGACTTTGTTTGCTGCATTACTAATACCAACGCCTGTACCACAAATACATACGCCTAAATCTGCTTCTCCACTAGCTACTTTTTCTCCTACTTTTTTACCGAAGATAGGATAATGTGTACGTGTAAAATCATACGTACCTACATCAATAACTTCATGTCCTTGAGCTTTTAAATGTTGTGAAACTTCCATTTTTGTATCAGTTACAATGTGATCGCAACCTATAGCAATTTTCATTATTTATTCCTCCAATTAGCACATTTTATTTAACATATCTACACGGATTTGGTGACGTCCGCCATCATAGTGTCCATTTACAAATTCTTTAGCAATATTTTTTGCTAATGTATCGCCTACAATTTCAGAGCCCATTGTAATCATGCGTGCATTGTTGTGACTACGTGTCATATATGCTGAACGTTCATCTGATACTTCAGCAGCAATCATTCCTTTTACTTTTGTAGCGACAATAAAACTACCTGCACCATAAGCATCCACTGCAATTCCTAAATTATCATCGTTCTTTTGTACTTCGTGTACAACTGCTAATGTTGAATCAACAAAGTCTAATTCTTTTCCTTCTGTTACATCTACTACATCATGGTTATTTTCTTTTAAAAATGTTTTTATAACATCTTTAAGACGTTGACCAGCGACATCTGAACCAATAAAAATTGTCATAATGATTCTCCTTTGAAAATAAGATAATTAAACACATGTGTTTGAAAAAGCGCTTTCAAATATTTACACCTAAATTATAAACATAAATAAACAAATAATCAACAATAAATGTTCGAATGTTGTTTAAAATTTTGTTTTTTTAAACAAAACATTTCATTTTTATGTTTAATTACGTTCAATTATCTAAAAAAATACCAAGATTGTTTAAATAAACAATCTTGGTATCATTAAATTAATGTATCACTTCTGTATAAGCTTTTAATTTTTGTACATTATCTTCATAATTTTTATCTACAACAACTGCTGTTAAATCTTCTAAATGACATAATTGGGTAAAATCTTCTTTTCCAATTTTTGAAGTATCAATTAATAAGTATTTTTCAAGTGAACGATGAAGTGCAAGTTGTTGTGTATACGCTTCGTCAATTGTAGAAGTGAGCACATCTGCATCTTTTATTCCATTACAACTAAAAAACATTTTACTAAATCGTTTTGTTTTAAGAAGCGTATTCGTCATTTCACCTACAAATGATTCAGTAAGTTCTCTCATTTCTCCACCTAATAAGTAAACTTTAAAATTTAGCGAACGCTTTTCAAATAATATTTGAAATACTGGAAAACAATTCGTAATCACTGTTAATGACTCTCGATCTATTAATTGAGCCAGTAACTCGATTGTTGTTCCAGGTCCCAAAAAAATCGTATCGTTTTCTTCAATTAAGTTAACAGCTTTCCTTGCGACAGCACGTTTTTCTTCAATATTCTCTGTGTGCTTTTCTTGATGAGACTTTTCTTTAATTTGAAAAGCTGAATTACTACGTGCACCGCCATGTATTTTAGTTAGTAATCCTTTTTCTTCTAGTTCAGCTAAATCACGACGTACTGTCATATCAGATACGTTAAGTTCCTCAACGATTTCATTCGTCCTAACCGTTCCTTTTTGATTTACGAGTTTAGTAATTTCTTCTAAACGATCGTATTTATTCATTCAAATTCTCACATCCAACTCTATTTTATTAAAAAGTTCTTTTTATAAGAACAATTGATTTTTTATAAAGATTTTAAACGCAATTTCATTCTATACTATTATATGTTTTAACACTATTATTTATTGTTTTTCAACATTCATTGCTTCTTGAAAACTAGAAAATAAATAGCAAAATATGTTGTAATAATAGTATAAGATTTATTTTTAAAAAAACTATACAGTATTGATGATAAATGAGGTGCTCCGATTGGGTAATAAAATCGAAAAATTAAAAGAAATTGTTGATAAATCAAACAAAATTGTATTCTTTACTGGTGCAGGTGTATCGGTTGCAAGTGGTATACCTGATTTCCGTTCAATGGGTGGATTATTTGATGAAATTTCAAAAGAAGGTTATTCACCTGAATATTTATTAAGTGTTGATCATTTAAATGATAATAAAGAAAGCTTTATCGACTTTTATCATAAACGACTACTAGTAGCAGATAAAAAACCTAACATCGTCCATGAGTGGATTGCAGAGTTAGAAAAAGAAGGCAAATCTTTAGGTGTGATTACCCAAAATATCGATGGGTTACATGAAGATGCCGGAAGTGAACAGATTGATGAAATTCATGGTACACTGAATCGCTTTTATTGCATCAATTGTGGAAAAGAATATACGAAATCATATGTTATGGGACACAAATTAAGATATTGTGAGAACTGTGGTGATGTGATTCGCCCTGATATCGTATTATACGGTGAAATGCTCGATCAACCTACTGTCTTTAGAGCATTAGATAAAATCCAAAAAGCAGATACTGTCATTGTGTTAGGTTCATCCTTAGTCGTACAACCTGCTGCAGGCTTTATTTCTAACTTTACAGGAGATAATCTTGTAATTATTAATAGAGACGCTACACCGTA
The DNA here is from genome assembly GCF_001836805.1 of Staphylococcus sp. HMSC062A01. NCBI lineage: Bacteria > Bacillati > Bacillota > Bacilli > Caryophanales > Staphylococcaceae > Staphylococcus > Staphylococcus sp. HMSC062A01. Next base: position 49,492 of record NZ_KV830602.1, on the reverse strand, counting down.
TGATAGACAAGCAAGTTTAGTTATTCATAATGACATGACAGAAGTTGTTGAAGAAGTATTTAAAAAATAAATATAAAGTTCAAAAGCTAGAGGTTTTATGAATCTCTAGCTTTTATTGCATACAAAAAGCACTTCTCGAAATTGAGAAGTGCTTTAAACATTTCAGTTGAACACAAATTGCTAACGCAATTTGCATACAGAACTTGTAAGCAAACAAGTTTGCAACAATTCCAGCATTAACGTTTTGAGAATTGTGGAGAACGACGTGCTTTTTTAAGACCTGGTTTTTTACGTTCTTTCATACGTGGGTCACGAGTTAATAGACCTGCGCGTTTTAAAGAACCTCTGTATTCAGGATCTGCTTCTAATAATGCACGTGCGATTCCGTGACGGATAGCTTGTGCTTGTCCAGTGAAACCACCACCGTGTACGTTAACTAATACATCATAGTTACCTTTAGTTTCTGTAACATCAAATGGTTGGTTTAAGTCTAAGATTAATGATTCGAATGGTAAGTACTCACGTACGTCACGTTCGTTAACTGTGATATTACCTTCACCTGGTACTAAACGTACACGTGCTACTGAGTTTTTACGACGGCCTGTGCCTCTATATTCAACTTGTGCCAATGTAATTTCCTCCTTCTAATTAACCACGTAACTCGTAGTTTTCTGGTTGTTGTGCAGCGTGTGGATGTTCAGCGCCACCATATACAAATAATTTTTTACCTTGTTTTTCACCTAAACGTGAACTTGGTAACATACCTTTGATTGAAGTTTCAAGTAAACGTTCTGGATTATTACGTTTTAACTCACCAGCTGTAACTGATTTGATACCGCCTGGGTGGTTTGAGTGACGATAATAAATTTTATCTGATTCTTTTTTACCAGTTAATTCGATTTTAGAAGCGTTAATGATGATTACATAATCACCAGTGTCAACGTGTGGTGTATAAGTTACTTTATTTTTACCGCGTAAGATAGATGCTACTTCAGATGATAAACGACCTAATGTTTGGCCTTCAGCATCAATAACATACCATTTGCGCTCAATGTTTGATTCATTTGCCATAAATGTTTGACGCATAATAATTGTCCTCCTAAAAATAAATGCTTCGTTTTAGATTACAGGTACGTATCGCAGTCGAACCTACGAACGAGGCCTGCAATCTATTCATTCTGTTACGATTTTCAAAGCGTAAATGTTCATTTATTTTATTCCTGTATAATTTGCTTATATATCTTGTAACACAATAAGTTTCCGGGGCTTATCATGGGGTGGATATAAAACAATACCGTTAACTATGTTATATTTTATAGCTCCGTTTGTCAATGCAATTTAGTCATTTTGTAATGATTTTTTACGATGAATTTTAATATTGTCTCCAAAGTCTGTTGTTAATTCTTTTTCTGTTAAATATATCTTCTCTAAATAGAGACCTTCTGCAGGTGCTGTAAATGGTACACTATCTCTATTTTTTTCATTTAATAGCGTTGACACTTCACTTGGATGACGCTTACCTTTTCCTACTTCAATTAGAAACGCTACTAACACGCGAACCATATTATATAAAAAGCCTGACCCTGTCACAACATAGTCAAACCCTTCATCTGTTTGGATGATCTCACTTTGATATAACGTACGTACTTTGCTTTTGACTTCAGTCTTTTGAGAGCAGAATCCTGTAAAATCATGTGTTCCAATGAAGTGTTTTGCAGCTTCGTTCATTTTTGAATAATTTAAATCTTCCTTAATAAATGTCTTTAAGCCACTTTCAAAAGGATTACGATGTGTTGCTTGATATACTTTATAACGATATCGCTTGCCTAGACAGTCATAACGACAATGAAAATGATCATCGACTTGTTGAACTTCTTTGACGTATATATCTTCAGGTAGAGCACTATTCATCGCATACTTCCATTGCTGTGGTTCAATATTTAAGTCTGTATCAAAATGAAAAAATTGTTCATATGCATGTACACCTCTGTCCGTACGACTAGAAGGATGAATGCGAACATGTCGCCGATGCATACGCTTCAATATCTTTTCAAATTGTTGTTGCACAGTTCTCCCTTGCTGTTGAATTTGAAACCCTAGAAATTGACTTCCTTGATAAGAAATATTAACGAGTATACGCACTGTATTACACTCCAATATATTTTAATACTAATAATACTATGGCTATTGGGATGATACTTATTAAGCACATCGTGTCTCCAATATGCCATTGTAGCTTTCTATAACTTGTTCGTTTTACATTAGCATCATAACCACGTACTTCCATAGCGATTGCTAATTCCTCCGCTCTTTGAAAAGCTGAGATAAATAATGGAATCATTAAAGGAATAAATGCTTTTATACGTGTCATTAAGCCACCCGAACTTAACTCAGAACCTCGTGATTTTTGAGCTAGTATGATTTTATCTAATTCATCCATTAAAGTTGGAATGAATCTTAAAGCGATTGACATAATCATGCTTAATTGATGCACAGGCAATTTAAACCATTTTAATGGCGTTAGCAATTTTTCAAAAGCATCTGTTAAATCGATTGGACTCGTTGATAGCGTCATTATTGTTGCAACCATAACAATTGTGATGAGACGTAATGAAATAAAGATACCTTCTAAAATACCAGCACTATCAATTTTAATAATTCCAAAATCAACTAATCTTGTACCACCATGTGTGAAGAAGATATGCATGAAGAATGTGAATATAGTAAAAATAAATATTGGTGTTAACCCTTTTATTAAAAACCATAATTTAATCTTCGCTAAAAACATAAACATTAGAATTAATAAAATAATCCACCCAAACGTTGCAAAAGAATGAGCAAAAAATATTAAAATAATAAACATAAATACAAATAAAACTTTAGCTCGTGGATCTAGATGATGAATTACAGAGTTATTTGGTAAATATCTACCTATAATTAATTTATTCTTCATGATGTTGCCACTCCTGGTACATACTTACAAATTCTTTCTCAGTAAGTGCGGTTGTCTTAAATTTAATACCATGTTTAATTTCAATATCACGTTGTAACTGAACAATATCTGGTAAGGCTATATGCCACTCTTCAAGTTTACTACCTTGTCTAAACAACTCTTTTGGTGTGACTTGCTCGATAATATTTCCATCATTCATCACGATAATTTCTTCAGCATATTTCGCAACTTCATTCATATCATGAGATACAAGTATGATTGTTTTATTTTGTTTTAGCTGTATTTCTTTAAATAGCTCCATTACTTGTTGACGGCTCTTTGGGTCTAATCCAGCAGTAGGTTCATCTAAAACAATGACATCCGGGTTCATAGCTAAGATTGAAACAATTGCAATTTTACGCATTTGGCCACCAGACATCTGGAATGGTGACAAAGACATAACATTTCTTGGAAAACCTAACTCTAACAATAAATCAAAAGCTCTTTCTTTCACTTCTTCAACATTCATTCCAAAATTCTTAGGTCCAAACTCAATTTCTCTTTCAATATTATCTTCAAATAATTGTGATTCAGGAAATTGAAAAACTAGTCCAATTTTTTGTCTGATTGGTCTAATAAATTTATCTTTAGTTTTAGAATGAATCATAAGTTCATCATGCTCAATATTGCCATTAGTAGGTTTTAATAACCCATTGAAATGCTGAATTAAAGTTGATTTTCCACTTCCAGTTTGTCCAACAATTGCATAGTATTTCCCCTGCTCAATAGTTAAATTAATGTGGTCTAATGCTTTATACTCATATGGTGTACCCTGTTGATAGGTGTATGTAACATCATTAAACTTAATTTTCATAGCTTTTCGACCAACCCTTCGTAAGTAATAAAGTGGTCATCAAATCCTAAAAGTTGATTAATTTTCATTGAGAAAGGTAAATCTAGTCCAATTTCTTGTAACATTTTTATATCTTTAAATATTGTTTGTGGATTTCCTTCTTTATAAACTGTTCCTTGATTCATTACTATGACATGATCACCTTCAAGCGCCTCAGTTAAGTCATGCGTAATCGAAATAATTGTTACATCTTTAGTTGCTTTAACTTCTTGTATTAAACTTATCAATGATTTCTTGGCTTGAGGATCTAACATAGATGTCGCTTCATCTAATATAATGACTGAAGGACTTAATGCTAACACACCTGCAATAGCTACTCGTTGCTTCTGTCCTCCTGATAATGAATGTGGTTCACTATCAGCATAATCGGTCATTCCAACGTCACTAATAGATTGTGCTACTATTTCTTTCATTTTTTCAGTTGGAACAGCGTAGTTCTCTAAACCAAACGCAACATCGTATTTAACAATCGAACCTACAAATTGATTTTCTGGATTTTGGAAGACAATTCCAACGTGTTCTCGTATATCTTTGAAATTATTATTGGAGATTGGTGATTGATTGAAAAAAATCGTACCATTGGTCGCAATTTCAATACCAACTATTAATTTAGCTATTGTTGATTTTCCTGACCCATTATGTCCAACAATTGAAGTCCATTGATTTTTAGGAATCTTAAAGGATACATTATTTAATGTGAAGGCTGCATCGCCTTGATATTGAAAGTCAACTTGCTTAAGTTCAATAATATTAGTGTTATTCGCCTTCACTAGAATCCCTCCTAAAACTTTGTACTAGTATAGTTTACATGAATATGAATTGCATGTATATTATTGTTTTATTTCATTTTTTCAAAATAAAAAAGGACCGGACAGAATTCATTTTGAATCCATTGTCCCGCCCCCTATTAAAGATGACTAAAACTGAAAAACTAAATAAAAACTTTCATTTCGGTCAACTAATGCGATTTTTCAATATAAACTATGACCATTTGAGTTCTTAGTATTATATATAATAATTTATTGGTTGAATAGAAGCTAATTGCTTCTTTGAAAATAAAAAAGCGCGCACCCCATCATATTTTAGTTGAGTTCACGCTTTGAAATATATTTAATTGATGGGGCACTCTGAGCTAGACAATATTTGTATGTGGCAAACATTATCGTTGCACTCATTTGCTTTACATATAAGTAGTTAGTGTATTTATATCTTGAATTAATCTACTAATTCGATGATAACTGATTCAGCACCGTCTCCGCGACGAGGACCTACTTTAAGAATACGAGTGTAACCACCTTGACGTTCTGTATAACGTTCAGCAATTTCACCGAATAATTTTTGAAGTGCAGTTTGTGTAGTTTCATCTTCATTTAAAATTTCAACATTACGTAATGTTTTTGCAGCATTACGACGAGAAGCTAAATCTCCTTTTTTACCTAAAGTGATTAATTTCTCAACAACACTACGAACTTCTTTTGCACGAGCTTCTGTAGTTTCAATGCGCTCACTAACGATAAGTGAAGTAGCTAAGTCACGTAACATAGCTTTACGTTGATCAGAAGTACGACCTAATTTTCTGTAACCCATGAGTTGACCTCCTTTAACTTATTAATCTTCTTTTCTTAATCCTAATCCTAAATCTTCTAATTTATATTTAACTTCTTCTAGAGATTTACGACCTAAATTACGAACTTTCATCATATCAGCTTCAGATTTATCAGCTAACTCTTGAACTGAATTGATTCCTGCACGTTTTAAACAGTTGTATGAACGTACTGATAAGTCTAATTCTTCAATAGACATTTCAAGTACTTTTTCTTTTTGATCTTCTTCTTTTTCAATCATGATTTCAGCATTTTGAGCTTCATCTGTAAGACCTACAAAAATATTTAAATGTTCAGTCAAAATCTTAGCAGCTAATGATACTGACTCTTGTGGAGTGATTGAACCATTAGTCCAAACATCTAAAGTTAATTTATCAAAATCACTACTTTGACCGACACGTGTGTTTTCAACTGTATAGTTAACACGTTCAACTGGTGAGTATAGTGAATCAACAGGAATTACACCGATTGGTAAATCACTAGTATTATTTTGTTCTGCTAATGCGTAACCTCTACCCTTATTAGCAACTAGACGAATTTTTAAATGTCCACCTTTAGACACTGTTGCGATTTTAAGTTCTGGATTTAGAACTTCTACATCACTATCGTGAGTAATGTCACTTGCAGTAACTTCGCCTTCATCTCGAACATCGATTTCTAATGTTTTATCTTCTTCAGAATAAATTTTAAGTGCTAATTTTTTGATGTTCATAATAATTGTAGAAACATCTTCAACAACATTATCTATAGCTGAGAATTCGTGTAAAACACCTTCGATTTCAATGTACTTAACGGCTGCACCTGGTAATGAAGATAGTAGGATACGACGTAAGGAGTTTCCTAGTGTAGTACCGTAGCCACGTTCTAGTGGTTCAACAACGAACTTACCGAATTTAGCATCTTCACTAATTTCAATTGTCTCAATTCTAGGTTTTTCAATTTCTATCATTTACAAAAATCCTCCTTAATTACGTCGACTTAATTTTAAACTGTTTCGCTCAGTGACCTGTAACAATAACAATCTATTATAAATTAGACGCGACGACGTTTTGGTGGACGACAACCGTTATGAGGTACTGGAGTAACGTCTCTGATTGCAGTTACTTCTAAACCAGCTGATTGTAATGCACGGATAGCTGATTCACGACCTGGTCCAGGTCCTTTTACTGTTACTTCAACAGTTTTTAAACCATGTTCCATTGCAGATTTTGAAGCAGTTTCAGAAGCCATTTGAGCTGCGAATGGTGTTGATTTTTTAGATCCTTTGAAACCTAATGCACCAGCTGATGACCAAGATAAAGCATTACCAAATTCATCAGTGATAGTTACGATTGTATTGTTGAATGTTGAACGGATGTGAGCCACACCATTTTCAATATTCTTTTTAACTCTACGTTTACGAGATACTTGTTTACGTGCCATTTATATTTGCCTCCTTTACCTATTATTTTTTCTTGTTAGCTACAGTTTTTACTGGGCCTTTACGAGTACGTGCGTTGTTTTTAGTTTTTTGACCGCGAACTGGTAAACCACGACGGTGACGGATACCACGGTATGAAGAAATTTCCATTAAACGTTTAATGTTTAAGTTTTGTTCACGACGTAAGTCACCTTCAACTTTATAACTGTCAACAACTTCACGAATACGACCTAATTCATCATCTGTTAAATCTTTTACACGTGTGTCTGCTGATACGTTAGCTTCTTCAACGATTTTTTTAGCTGTTGAAGTACCAATACCATATACATATGTTAATGAGATAACAATGCGTTTTTCACGTGGGATATCTACTCCTGCAATACGTGCCATATATATTTACACCTCTCTTTTATTAACCTTGTCTTTGTTTGTGCTTAGGATTGTCACAAATTACCATTACTTTACCTTTACGTTTAATGACTTTACATTTTTCGCAAATTGGTTTAACTGATGGTCTTACTTTCATTTTTATACCTCCCTATATTATGGAGTGACGATTATTTATAACGATAAGTAATTCTACCGCGTGATAAATCATACGGAGACATTTCTACAGTTACTTTGTCGCCAGGTAGAATACGAATATAATTCATTCTAATTTTACCACTTACGTGAGCTAAAATCTCATGACCATTTTCTAATTCTACTTTAAACATAGCATTTGGTAAAGTATCTAATACTGTACCTTCTAATTCAATTACATCTTGTTTCGCCATTGATTAACTTCCTCCCTTTTTACAATAGTAAGGTAATCGTCAATAGACAACTTCAACGATACGAATCTAATATAGTGACTAGTTAAAATAAGTTTAACAAAATGCGGGAATTATTATCGTCATTCGACACTCAGAAAATTAATTCTTGCCAGAGAAACCTAATCAAATTCACATAAATCTAGACCGTATTAAGTTGATCTATTTTAATTGATCTAAGATATCAATGACATCTTTGGTTACATCGTCAATATCTTTCGCACCATCAATGTTTTTTAGCACACCTTTTTCATTATAGTACTCTAAAATAGGTTTTGACTGTTTAACATTAACGTTTAAACGATTAGATACTGTTTCAGGATTATCATCTTCGCGTTGATAAAGCTTTCCACCATCGATATCACAAATACCATCAACCTTTGGAGGATTAAATACAAGATGATAAGTCGTACCACATTTTTCACAGATACGACGACCTGTAAGACGATTCATTAATTCTTCCTCAGGAACTTCGATGTTAATGACAGCATCGATGTTTCTACCAAGCTCAGACATAATATCATTTAACGCCTCAGCTTGATCGATTGTTCTTGGGAAGCCATCTAATAAAAATCCTTTTTTTGCATCGTCTTCAGATATTCTTTCTTTAACGATACCTACAGTAACTTCATCAGGGACTAATTCTCCACGATCCATGTAAGATTTAGCTTCTTTTCCTAAATCTGTTTCATCTTTAATCGCTTTTCTGAACATGTCACCAGTAGATATATGTGGTATTGGGAATTTCTTAACAATTTCACTCGCTTGAGTTCCTTTACCTGCGCCAGGTAAACCCATTAAAATGATATTCATAAATTGCCCTCCTACAAATTATCTACCACCAAAGCCTTTATATTCTTTTTGACTCACTTGAGCTTCAAGTGATTTCATAGTTTCAATTGCGACACCAATTACGATTAATAAACTTGTACCACCAATTTGTATAGATTGAGGTAAACTCATGAATTTAGTCGCTAATATTGGTAATATCGCAATGACTGCTAAGAAAATAGAGCCGACAAAAGTTAAGCGATAAAGTACTTTAGTAATATATTTTTTAGTTTGTTCACCAGGTCTAATACCTGGAACGTAACTACCTTGTTTCTTCAAGTTATCAGCCATTTTTTCAGGATTAACTTGAACAAAGGCATAGAAATACGTAAATGCGATAATTAATACTACATAAACAATCATACCATAAGTGTTTGAAGGGTTTGCATATTCAGATATAGTTTGCGCCCAATCAGCTTTCGGGAAGAACAATGTTAATGTTCTTGGCAATAAGAAAAATGCCATCGCAAAAATTACTGGAATTACCCCTGCAGAGTTAACTTTTAAAGGTAGATAAGTTGCTTGTGATCCTAATCTTTGTGCAGACTGTTTTTTAGCATATTGGATAGGAATTTTACGTTTCGCTTCTAGTACATAAATAGCCCCAATTGTGAGTAAAACTAAACCTACTATTAAACCAATAACCTTTAACCATGCTAATGTAGTATCATCATTACCAACGAATGCTTGTTGCACGAATTGAATAATTGATGAAGGCAAAGTTGATAAAATACCTGCAAAGATAATGATAGAAATACCATTACCAACTCCGAATTGAGTAATTTGATCACCAAGCCAAATTAGAAATGCAGTTCCTGCTGTTAAAACAATGGCAATCAATAAATAACTCATAATAGATTGGTGAATAATTAATTTACCACCTAAATAGTTATTAAATTGGAATGCCATACCAATTGACTGTATAAAAGCCAAAATGATAGCGAAATAACGTGTTACATTGCTAAGCTTTCTTTTACCTACTTCACCTTGTTTCGCCCATTCAGAGAATTTCGGAACAATATCCATTTGTAGTAATTGCATTACGATAGATGCGGTGATGTAGGGCATGATGCCCATAGCAAATATTGAAAAGTTCTTTAAGGCTCCGCCACCAAACGTATTAAGAAGAGCGGCGACTCCTTGATCAGAACCTTGTTGTTCAAAAGGCTCAGGGTTAACTCCTGGAGCCGGAATGTAAGTTCCTATTTTGAATATAACTAACATTGCTAAGGTAAAGAAAATCTTGTTTCGAACTTCTTTAGTTTTAAAGAAGCTCACAAGCGTTTGAAACATTAGATCACCTCGTGTGCTCCACCTTTTGCATCAATTGCTTCTACTGCTGAAGCTGAGAATTTATGAGCTTTCACTGTCAATTTTTTATCAAGTGAGCCATTACCTAGTACTTTGATACCAGATTTTTCATTCTTAACTACACCAGTTTCAACTAATAAAGCTGGAGTTACTTCAGTACCATCTTCAAATTTATTAAGTTGGTCTAAGTTAACAATAGCATATTCTTTACGATTAATGTTAGTGAAACCACGTTTTGGTAAACGACGGAATAAAGGTAATTGTCCACCTTCAAATCCAGGTCTTACGCTACCACCTGAACGTGCTTTTTGACCTTTTTGTCCGCGACCACTAGTTTTACCGTTACCAGAACCAGCACCACGGCCAACGCGGTTACGTACACGACGTGAACCTTCAGCTGCTTTTAACTCATGTAATTTCATTATATAGGCACCTCCTTAATTATTTTTCTTCTACTGTCAATAAGTGTCTAACTTTGTTGATTTGCCCACGGATAGCAGGGTTATCTTCAACTACTACTGAACTATTAGTCTTTTTTAGACCTAAAGCTTCAACAGTTTTACGTTGTGTTTCAGGACGACCAATAACACTACGAGTGAGGGTAATTTGTAATTTAGCCATTATTTATTTTCCCTCCTTAATTATATAATTCTTCTACTGATTTGCCGCGTAATTTAGCAACATCTTCAGCATTTTTAAGGTTTTGTAAACCATTGATTGTAGCACGAACCATATTGATTGGTGTGTTAGATCCTAATGATTTACTTAAGATATCAGTGATACCTGCTAATTCTAATACGGCACGAACTGGACCACCAGCGATAACTCCTGTACCAGGTGCAGCAGGTTTCATGAATACGCTACCTGAACCATAACGGCCAGTGATAGTGTGAGGAGTAGTTCCTTCAACACGCGGAACAACTACTAAATCTTTTTTAGCTGCTTCAACAGCTTTTTTGATAGCTTCAGGTACCTCTTGAGCTTTACCAGTACCGAAACCTACACGACCATTTTTGTCTCCAACTACTACTAATGCAGTGAAACGGAAACGACGACCACCTTTAACAACTTTAGCAACACGGTTGATTGTTACAACGCGTTCTTCAAATTCTTTCGTTTCTTCTTCTCTACGAGCCATGTATTTGTCCCTCCTTTAAATTAAAATTCTAATCCGCTTTCTCTAGCAGCTTCTGCTAAAGCTTTTACTCGACCATGGTATAAGTAACCGCCACGATCAAATACGATTTCTTTAATACCTTTGTCTGATGCTTTTTTAGCAATTGTTTCGCCTACTTTAGTAGATAAATCTACTTTAGAAGTTGAATCGCTTGCGATATCTTTATCTTTTGATGAAGCTTGAACTAAAGTTTCGCCTTTAACATCATCGATAATTTGTGCATAAATGTGTTTGTTTGAACGATATACATTTAAACGTGGTTTTTCAGCTGTACCTGATAATTTAGTACGCACACGAGCATGTCTTTTCAAACGCACTTTGTTTTTATCAATTTTACTGATCATTGTATTACTCCTTTCTTAAGAGAGTTATCTATTATTTACCTGTTTTACCTTCTTTACGGCGAACATATTCACCTTGGTAACGGATACCTTTTCCTTTGTAAGGTTCTGGAGGTCTTACTGAACGGATGTTAGAAGCAATTGCTCCAACTTGTTCTTTAGATACACCAGATACTCTAACAGTTGTGTTTTTCTCTACTGCGAAAGTAATGCCATCTTCAGCTTTAATTTCAACAGGATGAGAGTAACCAACGTTTAATACTAAGTCACTACCTTGCATTTGAGCACGGTAACCTACACCAACAAGCTCAAGTGTTTTTTCGAAACCTTGAGAAACACCTTGTACCATATTATTTAATAAAGCACGAGTTGTACCATGAACTGTTCTATCTTCTTTAGACTCAGTAGGTCTTACAACTTCGATAGTGTTTTCTTCTTGTTTGAAAGTCATTCTTTCGTTAAATGTTCTAGTTAATTCACCTTTAGGACCTTTTACAGTAGCAGTATGACCATCAAAAGTTACTGTAACGTCGCTAGGGATGTCAATAATTTTCTTACCAACACGACTCATGTTATGGCACCTCCTTATTTATTATTACCAAACGTATGCGATAATTTCTCCGCCAACGTTACGTTTTCTAGCTTCTTTGTCAGTGATAACACCTTCAGAAGTTGAAACTAATGCAATACCTAAACCATTTAATACTTTAGGTACTTCGTTTGCTTTAGCATATACACGTAAACCAGGTTTAGAGATACGTTTTAATCCTGTGATAACACGTTCATTGTTTTGACCATATTTTAAGAATAAACGAATAACACCTTGTTTATCATCTTCAACGTATTCTACGTTTTTAATGAAACCTTCACTTTTTAAGATTTCAGCAATTTGTTTTTTAATGTTAGACGCAGGTAATTCTAATTTCTCGTGACGCACCATGTTTGCGTTTCTTACACGAGTAAGCATATCTGCGATTGGATCTGTCATTGTCATTGATTGTTGCCTCCTTTCAGACTCTTATATATTACCAGCTAGCTTTACGTACGCCAGGGATTTGCCCTTTGTAAGCTAATTCACGGAAACAAATACGGCATAATTTGAATTTACGATATACAGAATGTGGACGACCACAACGTTCACAACGAGTATATTCACGTACTGCATATTTTTGTTTTTTCTGTTGCTTAGCAACCATAGAAGTTTTAGCCACTTAATTAGCCTCCTTTTAGAGATTATTTACGAAATGGCATACCGAAGTTTGTTAACAATTCACGAGCTTCCTCGTCAGTGTTAGCAGTTGTTACGATAACAATATCCATTCCTCTTACTTTACTTACTTTATCATAGTCGATTTCTGGGAAAATTAATTGTTCTTTAATTCCTAAAGTGTAGTTACCACGACCATCGAATGCTGTTTTAGAAACACCTTGGAAGTCACGTACACGAGGTAATGAAACTGCGATTAATTTATCTAAGAATTCATACATTCTTTCTCCGCGAAGTGTAACTTTCGCACCGATTGGCATACCTTCACGTAAACGGAATGTTGCAACTGATTTTTTTGCTTTTGTTACTAATGGTTTTTGACCAGTGATTAATTCTAATTCTTCTACAGCGGTATCTAACACTTTAGAGTTTTGAACTGCATCACCTACACCCATATTTACAACGATTTTTTCGATTTTTGGTACTTCCATTACAGAACTATAGTTGAATTTTTTCACTAAATTTTCAGTAACTTCAGTATTGTATCTTTCTTTTAAACGGTTCAAAGTTGATCCTCCTTTCAACTAGTTATTAATTATTAGTTTTGATTTCTTCGCCAGATTTTTTAGCGATACGAACTTTTTTACCATCAACAAATTTGTAACCAACACGAGTAGGTTCGTTTGTTTTAGGATCTAATAATTGTACGTTAGAAACATGGATTGCTGCCTCTGTTTCTAAGATTCCACCTTCAGGATTTAATTGAGTTGGTTTTTGGTGTTTTTTAATAACATTAACACCTTCCACAACGACACGGTCTTTTTTAGGTTCAGTAGCGATTACTTTACCTTCTTTACCTTTGTCTTTACCTGCGATAACTTTTACGTTGTCACCTTTTTTGATATGCATGTGGGCACCTCCTTAAATGATTTGGTTTTTATAAATTAAAGTACTTCTGGTGCTAATGAAACGATTTTCATGAAGTTACCTTCACGTAATTCACGAGCAACAGGACCAAAGATACGAGTACCACGTGGGCCTTTGTCATCACGAATAATGACACATGCATTTTCATCAAACTTGATATAAGAACCATCATTACGACGAACGCCTGATTTAGTTCTAACGACAACAGCTTTGACTACGTCACCTTTTTTAACAACGCCACCTGGTGTTGCGTTTTTAACAGTACATACGATAACATCGCCGATGTTCGCTGTTTTGCGACCAGATCCACCTAATACTTTAATTGTAAGAACTTCACGAGCACCAGAGTTGTCTGCTACTTTTAAACGAGTTTCTTGTTGGATCATTAGTTAAACCTCCCTTATCTCTAATCTTGTATTAAATAATTACTGACTCTTCAACAATTTCTACTAAACGAAAACGTTTTGATGCTGATAAAGGACGAGTTTCTTGAATTTTAACAATGTCTCCTAATTTAGCTGAATTGTTTTCATCATGAGTTTTGTATTTTTTAGAGTATTTTACACGTTTACCGTATAATTTGTGTGTTTTGTAAGTTTCAACTAATACAGTGATAGTTTTGTCCATTTTGTCTGAAACAACTTTACCTACATAAACTTTACGATCGTTTCTTTCACTCACTTTTGTAACCTCCTCTTTCGAATTTATTATTGATTAGCTTTGCTTTCTTCGATTTCTCTTTCACGAGCAACAGTTTTTAGACGTGCAATTGTTTTTCTAACTGTACGAATACGTGCAGTTTCCTCTAATTGACCTGTAGCTAACTGAAAGCGTAGGTTAAAAAGCTCTTCTTTTGAAGATTTGATTTGTTCTTCGATTTCTGAAGTGGTTAAGTCTCTAATTTCCTTAGCTTTCATTTGTTTCACCACCCAATTCTTCACGTTTTACAAACTTAGTTTTCACTGGAAGTTTGTGACTTGCTAAACGTAATGCTTCACGAGCAACTTCTTCTGATACGCCTGCAACCTCGAATAAAATTCTACCTGGTTTTACAACAGCGATCCAGCCTTCAACGGCACCTTTACCAGCACCCATACGTACTTCTAAAGGTTTTTTAGTGTATGGTGTATGAGGGAAGATTTTAATCCAAACTTTCCCGCCACGTTTCATGTAACGTGTCATAGCAATACGAGCAGATTCGATTTGACGAGATGTGATCCAAGATGTTGTAGTAGCTTGTAATCCATACTCACCAAATGTTACATAATTACCGCCTTTTGAACGACCAGTTGTTTTAGGACGATGTTGACGACGATATTTAACACGTTTTGGTAGTAACATTATTATTTTCCTCCTTCACTAGTATTCTTAGTAGGAAGAACTTCACCACGATAAATCCATACTTTAACACCTAATTTACCGTAAGTAGTGTCTGCTTCAGCATGTGCATAATCGATGTCAGCACGTAAAGTATGAAGTGGAACAGTTCCTTCTGAATATTGTTCAGCACGAGCAATGTCAGCTCCGCCTAAACGACCTGATACTTGAGTTTTGATACCTTTAGCACCAAGTTTCATAGCTCTTGAAATAGCTTGTTTTTGTACACGACGGAATGAAGCACGGTTTTCTAATTGACGTGCAATATTCTCAGCAACTAAACGAGCATCGATATCAATTTTTTTGATTTCGATAACGTTGATGTGTACTTTTTTATCAGTTAAGTTGTTTAATTTATTACGAAGTTTTTCAATTTCTGATCCGCCTTTACCAATTACCATACCTGGTTTACCAGTGTGAATAGCAATGTTAATACGGTTAGCAGCACGTTCGATTTCAACGTGAGAAACTGATGCTTCTTTTAATTCGTTATCAATGAATTTACGGATTCTTAAATCTTCGTGTAAAAGTGAAGCGAAATCTTTTTCAGCATACCATTTAGCTTCCCAGTCACGGATGATTCCGACACGAAGTCCGATAGGATTAATTTTTTGACCCACAGTGTTCCCTCCTTAAATAGTTATTAAGCTTCTTTAGCTTCTTCTTTACCGTCACTTACGACGATTGTAATGTGGCTTGTACGTTTATTGATAGCACTTGCACGACCTTGTGCACGTGGACGGAAACGTTTTAAAGTTGGTCCTTCATTTGCATATGCTTCTTTAACAACTAATTCATCAGTGTTCATGTCATAGTTGTGTTCAGCATTTGCTAAAGCGGACATTAATACTTTTTCAATTACTGGTGATGAAGCTTTGTTAGTTAATTTTAAAATAGCAATAGCTTCTCCAGCATTTTTACCTCTAATTAAGTCAAGAACTAATCTTACTTTACGAGGTGCGATTCTGATTGTTCTAGCAACCGCTTTTGCTTCCATTAGGATTTCCTCCTCTACTTTTATTTATTATCTTCTAGTTTTTTTATCGTCTGCAGCATGTCCTTTAAATGTACGAGTTGGAGCAAATTCACCTAATTTGTGACCTACCATATCTTCAGTTACATAAACAGGTACATGTTTACGACCATCGTATACCGCAAAAGTATGACCGATGAAATTTGGGAAAATTGTAGAACGACGAGACCATGTTTTGATTACTTGTTTCTTTTCACTTCCGTCTTGAGCTTCTACTTTTTTCATTAAATGATCATCGACGAAAGGTCCTTTTTTAATACTACGAGCCATTTGGGCGCCTCCCTTCTTATTGTGTGCGTGCAGCAATTAAGCCGCACACCCAAATAAGTTGTTATTATTTTTTCTTACGTCCACGAACGATAAGTTTGTCTGATGATTTTTTACCACGACGAGTTTTCTTACCAAGCGTTGGTTTACCCCATGGTGACATTGGAGATGGTCTACCGATAGGTGCACGACCTTCACCACCACCGTGTGGGTGATCGTTAGGGTTCATTACTGAACCACGAACTGTAGGACGGATGCCTTTCCATCTAGAACGTCCTGCTTTACCAACATTAACTAATTCATGTTGTAAGTTACCAACTTGACCAATTGTAGCACGGCAAGTTGATAAGATCATACGAACTTCACCAGAACGTAATCTGATTAGTACGTATTTACCTTCTTTACCAAGTACTTGTGAACTTGCACCCGCTGAACGAGCTAATTGTCCACCTTTACCAGGTTTTAATTCGATATTATGAATTACAGTACCAACTGGAATGTTTTGTAATGGTAATGCGTTACCAACTTTAATGTCAGCATCTGCACCACTCTCAACTACTTGGCCTACTTGTAATCCTTTTGGAGCAATAATATATCGTTTTTCACCATCAGCATATACTAATAAAGCAATGTTAGCTGAACGGTTTGGATCATATTGAATTGAATCAACTTTTGCAGTGATTCCATCTTTGTTACGTTTGAAATCGATAACGCGGTATTGACGTTTATGTCCTCCACCATGGTGACGAACTGTCAATTTACCTTGGTTGTTACGACCCGCTTTTTTCGGTAGCGGTTGTAATAATGACTTTTCAGGAGTAGATTTCGTGATTTCTGCGAAATCTAAACTAGTCATATTACGACGACCATTTGTTATTGGCTTATACTTTTTAAGAGCCATTGTCGCTTACCTCCTTAATGGTAACTTTTATTTTATTGTTTAGTTGAATAAGTCAATTGAACCTTCTTTTAAAGTAACAATTGCTTTTCTTCTTTTGTTTGTATAGCCTTGGTAACGGCCCATACGTTTTTTCTTAGGTTTGTAGTTGATGATGTTTACATTTGCAACTTTAACGTCGAAAATTTCTTCAACTGCAATTTTAACTTGTGTTTTATTAGCACGAGTATCTACGTCAAAAGTATATTTATCTTCAGCCATTGCTTCAGAAGATTTTTCAGTGATTACGGGGCGCTTAAGAACATCTCTTGCTTCCATTATCCGAGCACCTCCTCAACTTTTTTCGCAGCTGATTCAGTAATAATAACACTGTCAGCGCTAGTAATATCTAAAACGTTTAATCCTTGAGCTGTACTAACTTGTACACCAGGAATGTTACGTGCAGATAATTCAACGTTTACGTCTTCGCTATCAGTAACTACTAACACTTTTTTAGGTTGTTCAAGTGTAGTTAATATATTTTTGAATTCTTTTGTTTTTGGAGCTTCAAAACCAAAATTATCAACGATAGTGAAGTTGTTTTCTTTAACTTTGAAAGATAATGCAGAACGTAATGCTAAACGACGCATTTTCTTAGGCATTTTGTATGCATAGCTTCTTGGTGTTGGTCCGAATACGATACCACCACCACGCCATTGTGGAGCACGGATTGTACCTTGACGCGCACGTCCTGTACCTTTTTGTCTCCATGGTTTACGTCCGCCACCACGTACAGCTGAACGATTTTTAACTGCGTGAGTTCCTTGACGTAATGAAGCACGTTGTAAGTTAATTGCTTCGAAAAGAACACTGTTGTTTGGTTCAATAGCGAATACTGAATCGCTTAATTCAACAGAACCTGATTTAGATCCGTCTACTTTTAATACATCATAATTAGCCATTATGCTTTTCCTCCTTTCGCTACTTATTATTTATTACCTTTTTTAATTGAAGTTTGGATTTCTACGAAACCTTTTTTAGGTCCAGGCACGTTACCTTTTACTAAAATTACATTGTTTTCTGTATCAACTTGAACTACTTCTAAGTTTTGAACAGTAACTGTATTTCCACCCATACGTCCAGGCATTTTTTGGCCTTTGAATACTCTTGAAGCATCTGAAGCCATACCTACTGAACCTGGGGCTCTATGGAAATGAGAACCGTGAGCCATTGGTCCACGACCTTGGCCATGACGTTTAATAGCACCTTGGAAACCTTTACCTTTTGAAGTTCCTGTTACATCAATAATGTCTCCAGCTTCAAAAGTATCAACTGTGACTTCTTGACCTACTTCGTATTCTTCAACATTAACGTTTCTGAATTCGCGAATGAAGCGCTTAGGTGCTGTGCCCGCTTTCTTAGCGTGACCTTCAGCTGGTTTATTAGCATATTTATTAGATTTAGCATCTTTTTTGTATGCTTTTTTGTCTTCAAAACCTACTTGGATAGCGTTATAACCATCTACTTCTTCAGTTTTCTTTTGTAATACTACATTTTGACTTGCTTCTACTACTGTAACTGGGATTAATTCACCGTTTTCTCCGAATACTTGTGTCATCCCAATTTTTCTTCCTAAGATTCCTTTGGTCATCGAAAGTCCACCTCCTAAAATTTTCTATTATAATTTAATTTCGATGTCTACACCAGATGGTAAGTTTAATCCCATTAGGGCATCAACTGTTTTTGGTGTTGGGTTAACAATATCGATTAAACGTTTATGAGTACGTTGTTCGAATTGTTCACGTGAATCTTTGTACTTATGCACCGCACGAATAATTGTATAAACTGACTTTTCAGTTGGTAACGGGATTGGTCCAGAAACTTCTGCACCAGAACGTTTTGCAGTTTCAACAATTTTCTCTGCTGATTGATCAATCACACGGTGATCGTAAGCTTTTAATCTGATTCTGATTTTTTGTTTTGCCATAATTTTCCCTCCTTATTCGTCTACTTTAAAAGTGATAGACTTCTCCACGAAAACTATCTCACACAACGCCATGGCAAAGCGGCCGGGTGTGTCAGTAACCTTTCGCTTCATCGCTTTCATCAAGTCCAACATTAGATATGTTACAGGAAAAACAGTGATAAATCAAGGTTTTTCTGTAACTTTTTGTACTTTGTCTAACACATACTTAAGTATTGTACTTTAAATAGTTTTGTACATCAACCATTTTAAGTAAATTTTTCCCTTTTTTTGTTTTTACTTTATAATGTATATAAGTTAAGTCTTAAATTAAGCTTCTACTATTATAATAGTAGGAATTTAAAATTTGTTTTTAATAAATAGTGGGAGGCGTAGTTATATTGAAAAGAAATACTAAAGTAGCTCTTGCCCTAATAAGTTTCTTCTTATTATTATGTGAATTTTTCTATGGCATTCCTTTTCTAGGCGGAAGCTTTATATTAGGTTTTGGTTGGCAACCATTGTTAATTAATGCTTTTTTATATCTCATACTAGCAATTATTCTTTTAGTTGATAATCAAAATGCAATCAAGCCTATGTCAATTATTCCAATAATTGGTATTGTGGGATCTTTTGTTGCATTTATTCCAATTGTAGGAATGTTTGTTCATTGGGTGCTATTTTTCTTAATGGTATTCTTTATTTTTATAGTATTGAGTGCACCTATCTATATTCGTAATAAAGATGCAAAAGTCATTTATACTCAGTACAAAAATGATCATTCAAATAAATGGTAAAAAAAGGACGATGTCTCTAAATAGAGCATCGTCCTTTTCCTTATTAACCGTGTACAAATACGAAATATAAAATAAATAGTACCATTAAGAAATACATAATTGGATGTACTTCTTTGTGTTTTTTTGTGATAAGCATAGTTATTGGATAAAATATAAATCCGCAAGCGATACCAGTCGCAATTGAATATGATAGTGGCATCATAATAATTGTTATAAATGCTGGAACTGCAACTTCAAATTTCTTCCAATTTATTTCTGCAAAGTTAGCTGCCATTAAAATCCCAACTACTACTAATGCAGGTGTTGTTACTGCACTTGTAACAATTTCAATTAACGGACTAAAGAATAATGCTAAAAGGAAACAAATCCCTGTCACGATACTAGCAAAACCTGTTCTCGCACCCACAGCTACACCAGAAGTAGATTCAATATAAGATGTAGTTGTTGTTGTACCAAAAATGGCACCAACAATAGTAGCTAAAGAGTCAGCAAATAAAGCTCTACTTGCTCTCGGAAGCTTGTTATCTTTCATAATACCTGCTTGAGTAGCTACTGCTACTAATGTTCCAGCAGTATCAAAGAAATCTATAAAGAAGAAAGTTAAAATTACAATTAAAAATTGAATCGTAAATAATTGACTTGGATCCTTAAAGGCTTCAAATGCAGCACCGAATGTTGGTGTTATACTAGGGATTTTACCAACTACGCCAGAAGGTGTTTGTATTAATCCAGTTATCATTCCAACTATAGCAGTTATAATCATACCTATAAAAATTGAACCTGGTACTTTTCTAGCATATAGAATAATTGTAATCGCAATACCAAAAATTGCTAATAAAATTGGACCTTTTGTTAAATGTCCTAATGTAACTAATGTTGAGTCATTTTTCACAATGATACCAGCACTTTGTAAACCTACAAAGGTAATAAATAATCCTATACCAGCAGATACAGCCATTTTCATTTGATAAGGAATAGCATTGATTATTATCTCTCGAAGACCGGTTGCTGTAAGTATAGCAAAGAATATACCTGAACAAAGCACGCCAGTTAAACCTATTTGCCATGGAATTCCCATCGTTAAAACTACTGTAAAAGCAAAGAACGCATTAAGTCCCATTCCTGGAGCAAGTGCTATTGGATATTTTGCAATAAGTCCCATAAATAAAGAACCAACAAATGCTGCTAAAGCAGTTGCCACGAAAATAGCTCCTTGATCCATTTTCATGTCACCTGATACACCTTTAACACCTGCTAAACTTAATACTTGAGGATTTACAGCTAAAATGTATGCCATTGATAAGAAAGTTGTGATACCACCGATTATCTCTTTCTTATAATTAGTATCATACTCGTCGAATTGAAAGTATTGTTTCACGGTTTTAAACTCCTTTTATTAAAATACTTTAATATTTTAATATTACTTTTCGAAAAACACAATAATAAAAACGAACTTTTTTACCAACAAATATGATTAAGTTCGATTTTAAACTATAATTTCAAGTTTTTTAATGCATCTTTAAACGGATTATTCTCAAGTGAATCCTCATTATTCATATACTTTTTCATTTCTTTTTTAGATACTTTGCCACTGGATTTATTTTTAAATCGTTTATCCATCTGTTCTTGTGTTTCAGTATGACCACAGACACATCGATAAACTGCATCTTTTCCACGTCCAAATAATGTCATTTTCTTCTTACAATTTGGACAACGTGCATTTGTCTTACGTTGGACATTCTTTTTAGTTTTACATGTAGGATCTTGACATACTAACATTTGTCCATTTTTAGTTTTAACTTTAATCATGAATTTTCCACATGTCGGACATTCAGTAGTAGTTAAATTATCATGCTTATACTTTTGCTCGCTATTTTTAATAGTATTTACAATCGATTGAGTAAATGCCTTCATTTCGTCAATAAAGTGTCTAGAATTATATCTTCCTTTTTCTATTAATAATAGTTTCTCTTCCCACTCGGCAGTTAATAATGGAGATGTTAATTCTTGAGGCGCTAAATCCAGAATTTGCTTTCCTTTAGATGTTACTTTGATTTTGCCATCTCTAGATTCGATTGCATTAAGATTAAATAGTTTCTCAATTATATCTGCTCTTGTAGCAACTGTGCCAATCCCTCCAGTTTGTCTCAATGTGTTAGCATGTTTCTTTTCTTTAAGTTGTATATAATTTTGAGGGTTCTCCATGGCTTTTAGCAATGAACCTTCGTTAAAGTAATCAGGTGGTGTTGTTTCATGTTCATTTACTTTTAAACTTTGAAGGTGATACTTTTCTCCTTTTTGAAAAGCAACTTTCTTTACCACATTATCACTGTTCATTTTAAGTGCTTTATAACCTAGTTGACGTGTGGCTTTTTCATTAAAAACGAAGATATGTTTGCCAACAGTAACATTAACTCTAACCGCTTCATATTCATGAGGTGCCATTAAAGATTCTAGGAACCTTTCAGCTACCATCATATATATCTTACTTTCTCTGTTACTCAAACTTTGCATATCTGGACGTACTTCTGTTGGAATAATTGCGTGATGATCTGATACTTTATGATTATTAAAAATCCGCATTTTACTTGAATAAGATTGCCCCAACAATGATTTGACTTGTGATTTATAGTCAGTTGCTAATAAAGCATAAAGTCGTTCTTTAATAGTATCCACCATATCATCTGTTAAATAATTAGAATCTGTACGTGGGTAAGTAAGAACTTTATGGCGTTCATATAAATTTTGAATGGTATTAAGTGTTTCCTTTGGCCCCATTTTGTATCGTTGGTATGCCTCTTGTTGCAAATCAGTTAAGTTATACAGAGGCTTAGGATGACTTTTTTTAACTTTCTTTTCAACACTATCAACATTACCTTCTACATGTTCTATTTCATTAGCAATTTGAGTTGCGTCTTCTCTAGTCATGTGCTGCTTATTTGTCCTTAATTGGAAAGTTAATCCACCTATTTCAGTAGATAGTGTATAATATTTCTTCGGTTTAAAATGATTGATTTCTTGTTGTCTAGCATTAACTAATTGGATTGTTGGTGTTTGAACTCGACCCAATGATAATTGAGCGTCATATTTCGTCGTTAACGCACGTGTTGCATTGATACCCACAATCCAATCCGCTTCACTTCTAGCTAATGCTGCTTCATAAAGATGTTGAAATTCACGTCCGTCTTTAAGCTTTTTAAATCCCTCTTGAATTGCTTTTTTGGTTACGGAGCTAATCCACAAGCGCTTAATCGGTTTTTTATTATGAACTTTATTCAATATTAACCGTGCAACTAGTTCCCCTTCTCTTCCAGCATCAGTTGCTATAATAACTTCTTTCACTTTTTTATCTAAAATCAGTGACTTAACAGTTTTAAATTGTTTACTTGTTTTACTAATAACTACTGTTTGCATGTGCTTCGGTATGATAGGTAAATCTTCAAGTTTCCATTCCTTGTACGCTTTATCATAGTGTTCCGGCTGTGCATTAGTGACTAAATGACCCAATGCCCATGTGACAACATACTTTTCGTTTTCAATATAACCATTACGTCTTCCCTTTATGTTCATAGCTTCAGCTATATCTCTAGCTACGGATGGTTTCTCTGCCAAAATTAATGATTTCATAGAACTTTCCTTTCAATAAAAGATCTCTTAATACATGTATTTGATGTAAATACAATTGTAACACGATAGACAATAGTCTAAACTTTCAATTACTAATAAATAAACTTATAATTAATTTAACAAAATGATATTGAAATGGAGGTACGCTATGGACATAGTCAAAGTAAGCAACCTGAACCAAATCATATCTTTTATTAATACATCATCAGATACCCTTGCGTCTTATATATATAAACTTCATACGTCTAAAGGTGATGTAGAACAGTTACTAAATGAATCTATCCATACCACTGGTGTTTTCTGTTTAATAGAAGATGATTCAATTGTCGCATTAATCACTGGAATTTTATATGAAGAAGATAAATACAAAGTTATTGGACCATTTGTTAGTAAAGGTTTCACTCTTACAGATAATCATTTTATCTCATTATTTTCTGCATTAATGGAATCACAATCTGAGCATGCTACTTTTAACTTCTCTTATAATGATTGTGCACAAGATTCAAAACCTTTAATGAAGCTAATTCATGCGAATTATAACTTCACAGATTACTATTTAAATGTTTATAAATCATTAAATGAACCCGAATCAGATTTCAATATCATTGAATATCAGCCAGGGTTCCAAAGAGCTTTCAGTAAGTTACATGAACAGACGTTTAGACACAACGCATTAACTCCTAAAGAAATAGTCAATACTTTAGATGAACATAACCGATTATTTTTATTTGTTAGTGAAGGCTTGTTAAAAGGATACCTTTATTTACAAATAGACACGCTATCATCACTAGCTGAAATACGATATTTTAGTTCACATACTGATTATCGTCTCAAAGGGATAGCATTTGACTTACTTTCATATGCAATTCATTATGCATTTGAGCATTTTTCTATTGATAAAGTTTATTTTAAAATACGCAGTAAAAATGTCACTTTAGTTGAACGATTTAATGAATTGGGATTCGAAATTGAAAGTGAATATACTAAATATAAAATTGATCCAAGTCAATTGAATTACTAGCATGCCATTAGAGCATATTAAGATAATTACACATTAAATCTTAATATGCTTTTTTATTTACTTCAACGTATGAGCTTTTACATTTTAAAAGTTATTTTTTTCAGATAAAATGTTCACGAGTGTTATAGGAAGGAAACACTTGAAGTAAATAAATAAGGAGAGTGTTTACATAATGCAATTTATAGATATACTTATCGCATTATTACCTGCCCTATTTTGGGGGAGTGTCGTTTTAATTAATGTTTTTGTTGGGGGCGGACCTTATAACCAAATAAGAGGTACAACACTGGGTGCACTTATAGTTGGTATTGTATTGCTTTTAATTGGTAAAGCACAATTTGATAATTTAACAGTGATTATTGTTGGTTTAATATCAGGCGCTTTGTGGGCCTTTGGACAAGGTAACCAATTACGTTCAATTAGTTTAATTGGCGTTTCTAAAACAATGCCTATTTCTACAGGTATGCAATTAGTTGGTACTACATTATTTAGTGCTATTTTTCTTGGAGAATGGAGTACTGGTATTCAAGTAACAATGGGAATTATTGCCATGGTTCTATTAGTTACAGGTATCGCGTTAACCTCTTTACGCGGTAAAAATAAAGGAAAATCGAATGATCCAGAATTTAAGAAAGCAATGTTAATATTAGTGATTTCAACAGTTGGCTATGTCGGATATGTAGTAATAGCCGATATCTTTGGTGTCAGTGGTACTGATGCATTATTCTTCCAATCAATTGGTATGGCTATAGGTGGCTTCTTGTTATCAATGAAACATGAAACTAATATTAAATCTACAGCCCTTAACTTAATACCAGGTGTTGTATGGGCGATTGGTAACTTATTTATGTTCTATTCACAACCTAAAGTTGGTGTTGCAACAAGTTTCTCATTATCACAATTACTCGTAATCGTTTCTACACTAGGTGGTATTTTCCTACTAGGTGAGAAAAAAGACAAACGCCAAATGATTGGAATTTGGTCTGGTATAATCTTAATCGTTATTGCCGCATTTATACTCGGTAATCTTAAATAAATTAACATTACAAAGGAGGAACCAAAATGTTTTCAGATTTAGAAGGTAAAGTCGTAATTATAACTGGTGCTGGGAGTGGTATTGGTAAATCCTTTGCAGAGAACTTTGGTAAATCAAAAGCAAAAGTAGTTTTAAATTATCGCTCTGACCGTCATTTAGATGAAATTGAAGAAATTAAGCATATGATTAGTGATGCTGGTGGTGAAGCAATTGCCGTACAAGCTGATGTGGCTGTCGAGGAAGATGTAAAACGATTAGTTCAATCTGCTGTTAAAGAATTTGGCACGCTAGATATTATGATAAATAATGCAGGATTTGAAAAACCTATCCCAACCCATAAAATGTCAGTTGATGAATGGCAAAAAGTGATAGATATTAATTTAACTGGTGCATTCATAGGTTCTAGAGAAGCGGTTAATCAATTTTTAAAAGAAGATAAAAAAGGAATAATCATCAATACATCAAGTGTACATGATACGATTCCATGGCCTAATTATGTTAATTATGCTGCTAGTAAGGGTGGCTTAAAGTTAATGATGGAAACAATGTCTATGGAATACGCACAATATGGTATACGCATAAACAACATTTCTCCAGGTGCGATAGTCACTGAGCATACTAAGGAGAAATTCTCTAATCCAGAAACTCGTGCTGAGACATTGGAAATGATTCCGGCTAAAGAAATTGGTGAAGAACAAGATGTAGCTAATGTGGCATTATTCTTAGCTTCAGATTTAGCGAACTATATTCACGGTACTACCATTTACGTTGATGGTGGTATGACTAACTACCCTGCCTTTATAGGTGGTAAGGGTTGAATTTCAAACACTATGCAATAAAAAGCAAGCAATCCTTAAAGTAGAATTGCTTGCTTTTTTCATATTTAATCAAACAAATATCGCTTGATAAACATATAAAATGATTATACTCAAGATAATCGAAATGTTAGTAACCATACCTACTAAAGGCAATGTCTTGTATTTAAATTGAATAGAATACGGAATAATCGCTACTCCTACTGGTAATAACCAAGCAATGAGTAATGTCGTTTTAATCATATTATCTGAAACGGGTAAGAAGAAATGAACGAGTAAACCAGCTAATAAACCTAAACCATAATGAGCTAATAAATATTTAACTGCGATTGGTAGGAAATGACGTTCAATTTTAAAATTAAGCATAACACCTAAAAGAATCATTGATAGTGGCATATTCGCTTTAGATATTATAGTGAAAAAATCAATTGATACTTTAGGCAAATGAATATTTAACATATTTAAAGTAAACATGACGATATATGTGACAAGGGGCACAGAAGTAATTAATTTTTTGCCTAAAAATTTAAAATCAAACTGATCTCCACCTTGACTGAAATAACTTCCTACAAAATAAGTTACTCCAAACATAATAATTGCCCCACCTATATCAGCCATTCCAAAATAAATCATTCCATTTTTTGGCCAAATCGTATCAACAAGTGGATATGCAAATAAACCTATATTAAGTGATGCAGTCATCATTCCAACTGTACCTTTTATATGATTGTTATGCTTATTAAACAGCCACAATACAGTGACTTTAGCAAGGACGCCATACACAATCATCATTATAGGTAATATCGAAAATGAAAAATCTAATTCTGCACTATTGAGATTGACAATGACTAAAGAAGGTAGTGTGACATTGAGCACTAATGTTGATAATACCTGACTATCTGCCGCTTTTAAAAAGTTTATCCGTTTCAATAAATAACCTAATGCGATTAAAAGAATAATCATTATAAACTGCTCTGTCACGATAGTTCCTTCCTTCTTTTTAACATTATTATTACAGTTAATTACTTTAACATAATTTACTTCATTTTTAGAAGTGGATTGTTTCATGATATAATTCAATGTGATTGTTAAATTTTGAAATTAAAGGGGTTTAAGATTAATGAATTTAGAATCACAATTAGATGAATTAAAGTATGATTATGTTCGTTTACAAAATGACCTCGAGAAACGGGAATCTTTAAATCAAAATATAGACCCTCTCGTTAAGCAACTTGAAAATATTGAATTACAAATCTCTGAGATACGTTCAAAGTTACGTCAGAAATAAATAATTTTTCTATCTTATGAGATGATTAAAGTTGTGTAAATCTAGTATGATTTCTATTCAATAATTCAGTCAGCTACTTCGAATTTGTTATATAGAATCAAAATTATATTTTGTCTAAGGTTCATTATAGAAAGGAAGACAACAAGTGAAACTTTACTTATTATTATTGCCTATTTTATATCTCATCGTTAGTTACATAAGCATTTTTAAAATGCATTCGATTATTACTCGCATTTTACGCATTATTATGGGTGTATTATTACTGTTTGTACTAGCAGTTACAACTCTACAATTCCCTGCTGAAAACTGGTGGGTATTTATTGTTTTAGCATTACTTGTTGGTAATGTTGAAGTTACCGCATTCAAAGAATTGAAACATGATACTAAAGCTGTTTCAATTTTAAATATTTTATCAGTTATATTATTTATCATTTATGTTATTTTAACTTTTATCATGTATTAAATTAGTATAATTCAGTCAACTACTGCCAATATATAGTTATAGCCTGAGACATTGATTAATGTCCCAGGCTTTTGTTCTTTATTGTCTTGTTAACCTACCTTTAAGTGTAAAGAGAATTTCGTAAATTACGGGAACAACAATTAATGTAAGTAGTGTGGATGAAATCAACCCTCCGATTACAGTTGCTGCCATACCTTTTGAAATTAATATTGAACTATCTTGTCCAAATAATAAAGGCAATAATGCACCAATTGTTGCAATGGCAGTCATAAGAATTGGTCTAATACGAGTGCTTCCCGCTTCTAACAATGCCTCCTTCATTGACATACCTTCATGTTCATTTGTTATCACACGATCAATTAACACTATGGCATTGGTTACTACGATACCAATTAACATTAACATTCCAATTAAACTTGGAACAGATATTGTTTCACCTGTAATCAATAATGCTAATACGACACCAATAATAGTAAATGGTAGTGAGAATAGTATTGTGAAAGGTGCTAAGCCACCTTTAAATGTGATGACTAATACTAAATATACGATAACAATAGCGACTAACATGGCGAATGCCAATTGAGTCATTGCTTGATTAATGTCATCAGTAGCACCACCCACATTAATTTTAACGTTGTCTGGTTTATCTATATTATTGATTTTATTCATTACCTTACTAGATACACCACCTACGTCTGAATCAGTAATTTTACCGGAAACAGTTGTTGCATAGTCACCATCTTCTTGAACTAATTTACTTGGCGTAGTTGTACGTTCTAGTTCGGCTATATCTTTAAGTTTTACCGTTTCGCCTGTTGGGGATTTTAATTCCATATTATTTAATTTATTTCGAGACCAATCCGTCTGCTTGTTTTGTTTTACTTTAACATCGACTTTATTGTCATTTTCTTTAACTGTAGTAATCGTCTTTTCAGGCAAATTCTCATTTAAATTTAATGCTAATTGTCCTGCAGAAATACCTTTCTCTGTTGCTTTATTTTGATCTACTTTAATTTCATATTGATCATAGGTTTGCGATAAATCTGATTTTACATTGGTGATCCCGTTTACTGATTTCATCTTTTGCTCTACTTTAGCAACTGTATCTTTAATTGCATTCGTAGATGGCCCTTTGACTGTAACTTCAACTGAATCATTACCGGAACCATTACCCATGTCTTGATTTTTCCATTCACCTGGTTGATTCATTTTTGATAAATGGGAGATAACTTTATCAGGCTCTTCTTCAAAGTTAGGTGTATCTTTGTCATATTCAACCATAATAGCCATACTATTCGTACTACCAGTTGGGTCTGCTGGTGAAGGACCTCCCACTGAATATTGAACTGTTTTTACTTTATCCTTGGATTGTAAATATTTTTGTGCTTGCTTTGCATGATCTAAAACAGCTTTTTCAGTTTCACCGGGTTTAGGTGTATAGGTTACGGCTAAGAATTTGTCATCACCTGTTGAAATATAGCTTGTACCTAATTTTGCACCACCTAACGCAATGCTTCCTACTAGAATAACGACACTAATAATTAAGACAATCCATTTATGATTTAATGACCAGTTTAAAATTTTACGATAACTCTTGCTTACAATACCTAGTCCTCTATCATTCTGATGTTGTGAATTACGTTTTAACTTAATACCTTTTTTGAAAAATGTAGAAGCCAATGCTGGCACCACAGTAATGGATACAAGTAAAGATGCTAATAAACTAAACGCAATTGCTAATGCGAAAGGTCTAAACATTTCACCAACTGAACCTGACACAAATGCTAGTGGTAAGAACACGATTATAGTAACAATTGTAGAAGATAAAATCGGTTTAAATACTTCTCTTGTTGCACTAATGACTAAATTGTTGCCAGACAATTCTTCTTTAGGATCTGATAATCTTCGATAAATATTCTCTACAACAACAATTGAGTCATCTATCACACGACCGATAGCAATTGTTAATGCACCTAATGTCAAAATGTTTAGCGATACATCACTTAATTTTAATGCGATAAGTGCTATTAAAATCGAAAGCGGAATGGAAACAATTGAGATAGCCGTTGTTCTAATATTTCTCAAGAATAATAAGATAACTATAATTGCGACAATCGTTCCTAAAGCTGCTTTTTCAACCATTGTATATAATGAATCTTCAATTGGTTTAGCAGTATCCATGGTTTTCGTAGCTTTTATGTCATCATTATTTTTTACAAATTCATCAATTTTCTTTTGAGCTTCTTTAGCAACTTGAACTGTGTTGGCATCTTGTGCTTTCATAATTTGTACATTAACTGCATCTTTACCGTTCGTCTTAGAAATTGACTCACGTTCATCTCCTACAGTTATTGTTGCTAAATCACTTAATGGGACGCTAGGCATTTCTCCACTTGAAGCTTGAGATTGATTAGTCATTTGAGGTTGAGAACTTGAAGATGATATATTATCTCCAGTACTACTCATCTCACTACTCGATTGATCATCACTGCTGCCTGATTGACTCTGACCACTTATTGTTAATGGGATTTCTAAGTCTTTGAGTGCTTTAACAGATTTAAATTGACCATCTACTACTAAAGATTTTTCATTTTTTCCAAATTGAAATAATCCTAGAGGTGTTTCACGAGTTGCTGTTTTTATGTAATTTTCTACGTCATCAGCCGTTAGTCCCGCTTCATCTAATTTGTTTTGTTTAAATTTTAATGTAACTTGTCTCGTTGTTTGACCATTAAGTTGAGCATTCTGAATGCCATCAACGGTTTGTAATTTAGGAATAAGTTGGTCATTAATTTCTTTTGTTGTGGTTTTTAAGTCATCATTTTTATTAGTAAATGAATAAGCTACAATTGGGAATGCATCCATAGAATTTCGTGTTAATTCTGGCTCACTAACCCCATCTTTAAAGTCTAATTTATCTATTTCTTTCTTTAATACTTCTTCAGCTTTATCCATGTCTGTACCGTTATTATATTCAACAGTTACAATTGATGCATTTTGTATCGACTGTGTCTCTACACTTTTAACATATGCTAGAGATCGTACTTGGTTATCAATTTTAGAACTAATCTCATCTTGGGTTGTTTGAGGTGTAGCACCTGGCATTGTTGTTTGTACAGATATAACTGGATTTTCTACATCAGGAAGTAATTCTAATTTTAATTTAGCACTAGAATATACGCCTCCTAAAATTACTAAAACAACCATTAAGAAAATTGCGAATTTATTTCCCAACGAGAACGTTAACATCTTCTTTATCACTTATTTACTTCCCCCATTCTTTTTCTTTTAAAAAGCTATAATTTTTTTTTAATCATTCCTATTATCCTAAAAAAATCTGAACGTCACAATGATTATTGTGGAATCGTTCAGATTTAAATTTAATCGTTAATGACTATTTGCCTTTTAATTTACGAGAAATTTTAATTTTAGCTTTTGTTAATCGCGGTTTAACTTGTTCAATTAATTGATAAAGGGGTTGATTTAATACATAGTCAAATTCCCCTATCTTTTCACTTAAATAAGTGCCCCAGACACGTTTGAATGCCCATAAACCGTAGTGTTCAGAGTCTTTATCTGGATTATTATCAGTTCCACCAAAATCATATGTTTTAGCGCCATGTTCACGCGCAAACATCATCATCTCATATTGCATATGATGGTTAGGCAAGAAATCACGGTAATCATTCGATGAAGCACCATATAAATAATATGATTTAGATCCTGCAAACATTAACAATGCACCAGATAAATAAATTCCATTAGGATGTTTTGCTAATAAGTCAGTCATGTCGTCTTTTCTTTCAATAGATTTTTGAATTTTAGCTTCGACATCGTTTAATTTATTTTTAGTCTTGTTACTTTGCTTTCTCTCATATTTATTTTGAAGTTGTGTTTTTTCGTTTTCAAGTTCCTCAAGTTCATTATCAATATCATCTAAGACAGGTTTTGGTTCTAATTTCACAAGGAATAATTCAGCATCGCCATCTTCATGAAGTGAATCATAAATATTTTGGAAATAGCTTAAATCACGTGTTAAAAAGCCGTCACGTTCTCCTGTTATTTTCATTAATTCAGCGAAATTTTTAAGCCCTTCTCGATTTGAACGTTCAACTTTAGTACCACGTTTCAATGAGAGTCTTACTTTAGAACGATTACGGCGCTCAAAACTTTGGAATATTTCCTCATCTGATTTATCTATTGGCGTAATCATTGTCATACGTGGTTGAATATAGTCTTTAGACAACCCTTCTTTGAAACCTTTATGTTTGAAACCTAGCGCATTTAAATTTTTAAGTGCATCTATGCCTTTATCAACTTCTACATCTGGATCAATTTTAATAGCATAGGCTTTTTCTGCTTTAGCTACTTTTTTAGTTTCTTCTAATAACTGTTCCAATGCAGCTTTATCACTATAATCCGTTACGAAACCACGAGAAACGTAACATAGCGTGAATGGTAGTTTAGGTACCTTTTTAAATAATAATTGACCTACACCTTTAATCTCACCATCTTCGCCCACTGCCACACGCTTTGAATACCATCCTGTTAGGCGTTTAGTTTCTGCCCATTTTGTTAACTGTAATAAATCACCATTAGGATGAGCTTTCACAAACGCATCATGCTCTTGGTTAGTGATATTCATCTTTTCCATGCTATAAAAACTCCTTTTTCTTTACATTAATTATAATTATACAATGTCATGTTTTGAGTGTCGACAAACTCGCCGTTCAATTAAAATATTATTTCTAGTTTTAAATTTTTGATATAATATATAAACTTAAAATTTTAAATTAGTCTTTAAAAAGAGGTTTAACATGCGATATTTATTATTAATACTATTTATTTTGTTTAACGCGATAGCTATTGTTGTCATTATGACTCAACCTTTAACAGTTTCATATTTTAGTTTAAGAGTAATGTTCGTTGGACTGTCATTCGTCTTAACTATCTTTTTCTTGCTTTTAAGGAAGTCTAAAGTAACTACATATCTCAGCATATTATCTCTAATACTTTCAATCGTTCATATGGCACTAATCGCCCATAGTACTTATATTTATCTATACTAATCTTCAGGCTCGAATCGATATTTTGCACCTTTCGTAATAATTGAGTATGGTGTAGTTGTTTCTGTATCTTTAAATATAATCGTGTTATAGCCTGACGTTTTACCATCTTGAATACGGTAAATAATATTGTCTACCGTTAATTGTACATCTGTATAATTATCTCCTTCTTCAAGGATAGTCACATCGAACCATTTTTTCCATTTAGATAGTGTTTTAGAGCGTTTTTCACTATCAAGAATTATTTTATGGATTTTAAATTGTTTTTGGAAAAGAGGGTCTAATTTCTGATTGTGCACTTCTTCCCTTTCCTCCCATTCTATGAAAAATGGAGGCTTTACCATGTAATCAGGGTCTGCAATGTAAAGTAATTTCCAATTTACTTTATCACCTTTTTTATTCTCTCTATGCATTTCCACTGGTCCAATCGTATCAATGTTGCGTTCTTCTAAAGATTGTTTTATTAATTCAATATTTGGTGTTCTTAATGCAATTGTTTTAAACCCTTGTTTGTAGTGATCTTGAACGATTTTAGTCGCAAAAGCAACACGACCTTCTTCTGTTTTAGCCTCTTTATTTAATTTTTCTTTATCTTCTACATCTATCAATTCTATGTAATTTTCATTAATATATGATAAACGATTGAATGTTCCAAATTTGTGATGTTTGCCACCAGAACTAATTTTCAGAATTTCTCCTGGATATTTAAAATTTTTAAGGTTGTCTACATAATGAATAATATGGTCAAATCTGAGTTCCATTGATCGTATTCCCCTTTAATTGTTCGACTTGCATCTATCTTATCAAACTTCTTGTATGATTACTTCTTTTATTCACATAACTTATTGATTTAGTATTGCATTTTTTAAAAAAACGTCATATAATAATTTTTGTCTCAAAATAGTTAGCAAAGCTAACTTGTTGAAAGGAGTTTATTATGTTAACAAAAGAATTTTTTAACAGTTTCATCGGTTTATACCGACCATATATGAAACGAACGCAATCGATACTCGACCAATTTGATTTACATCCTGGTCAATGGTTGATCTTAAGAGATATTGCCAGTACCTCTCCAACGACCTTAGTTCATATTTCTAAACGTCGTTTTATAGAAAAACCCACTACACGTAAAATTATTAAAGTGTTATATGATAAAGAGTTATTAATTGTAGAACCAAGTAAGAAAGATAAACGTGAGAAGTTACTAAGTCTCTCTGATAAAGGTCAAATATTATATGAAGACGTTTATTGTAAGATATTACCAGTTCAGCGTGAGCTTATTAAAAATGCTGGATTATCTGACATAGAACTTGAAAATGTTATTTCAGTAATGAACAAACTTCATCATGCATTCTTAGAGGAGGAATCAGAATGACTCAGAATAAGAATGTAAAGCAGCCTATTTTCACGAAAAGTTTTACAGTCAATTTCTCAATCAATTTTTTCGTTTATTTATGTATGTATCTTTTATTAGTAATTATTGCTGATTATTGTAAGACTACTTATCACGCCTCAGATAGTTTAGCTGGATTAGTAGTAGGATTATTTATTATCGGTTCTTTAATAGGTAGATTTGGAACTGGTAAATATGTAAATAAATTTGGTCCAAAAAAAATATTAATTACTGGATTATTATTGCTTGTGATTACACAATTACTTTACTTCATCCCTGGATCAATCACATTCTTAATGTTCGTACGTCTAATTAACGGGATTGCGACTGCTATAGCTACTACTGCAACTGGTACTATTGCAGCACATGTCACACCTGTTGAGCGTAAGAGCGAAGGTATTAGTCTATTTTCACTTAGTTTAGTACTTGGTACAGCTATAGGCCCATTCTTCGGTATCTTATTATTAAAATCATTCTCTATCAATTTACTATTTGCTATATGTGTAGTTTTAGGTGTGATCAGTTTAATAATTTCACTATTTATTAAACTTGATTTTGATGCTGTTCTTAATAAAACAGATGCTAAAATTGCTAAAGCATCAGGCTTTAATATACACAACTTCATTGCAAAAGAAGCAGTACCAGTATCAATAGTTATGATGATTATTGCACTGAACTATGCTTCTATACTGACTTTCTTGAAATTTTTTGCTGAACAACGTCATTTATTAGAAGCATCTAGTTACTTCTTTATTTGTTACGCGATCGCTTCTTTAATTACACGTCCAATTGCAGGTCAAATGATTGATGCACGTACTGAAAATGTTGTCGTTTATCCTGCATTTATCGCACTTATCATTACTTTTGTAGTATTAGTATTCAGTTATAGTGGATGGATGTTATTACTAGCTG
Source organism: Staphylococcus sp. HMSC062A01 (assembly GCF_001836805.1). NCBI lineage: Bacteria > Bacillati > Bacillota > Bacilli > Caryophanales > Staphylococcaceae > Staphylococcus > Staphylococcus sp. HMSC062A01. Next base: position 14,082 of record NZ_KV830602.1, on the reverse strand, counting down.
GTGTCTTCTTAGGTATTGGTTATGGTAATTTATCATCATCTATGCAGGCTATTGCCATTAAAGTGTCACCTACTAATAAATATGGGATTGCAACTTCAACTTACTTTATTGGTCTAGATATAGGTATAGGATTTGGTCCATCTTTATTAGGCTTATTCACAGGTTTCATTAGTTATACAGAAGTTTATATGATAATGGCTATCGTCGCCGCACTTAGCACCGTACTTTACTTTATTGTTCATGGAAGAAAAGTAAAAACACAATTAAATTAATATCTAGAAAGCGCTAGAAAATATGTCAATATTTCCCAGCGCTTTTTATAATCTATTAATTAGCAATACTAATTGCTTCAATTTCAGATTTCATTTTATCAAGTAATTTCTGTTGCGTTGCATTAAAGAAATAAAATACTTGTCGTTCATCAGTTTCAGATCGTAATTTAGAAATAAGTTCTTTCTTATAAATTTTACGTATTATTACATCTATTTTACTTGTATCCCACAACATCTCGAAATGTAATGTGTCACGTAACTCCTTACCACTAATTTTCTTACCTTCATAAACTTTAAATAACACTACAAATTCCTCTATTGAGATTTTGTACGATGATTTTAACCAATGTTTCAACTGGCTTAATTCTCTTTCTGCTGCAATAAAACGTTGTACTTTTTCTGTTGTCATAATTAAAGCCCTCCAATGTAGATTCTAAGATGTAGTTATAGCTTTATAAATTGAATTTCCTTAATAAAATTATATAACATATACACAATTTAATCTATTACAAATTTTATTTATTTTCCGATTAATATTTAATACAAATTCAGTTATTCATATACTCAATGCTATTATGATAATCATATTCTTTAATCATAGGTATTACATTCAATAATGATTTACTTTAAATTTAAACTATTAATTGAATATATTTTCCAAAAATAAAAAAACTCTAGCAATACTCGTAAACCATTGCTAGAGAAGTATATCTAACCACCGATGTAGTTCATATTAATTTTTTTGCGTTGTCTATTTTTAACCGTTTGCTCTGTACGTTCATCTGAATAACGATCATCTCGAACATTCCATAAGCTTATAAGTTGTTCTCTTAATTCGTCATCAGTTACGCCTGATCGTATAAATGATTTAATATTAAAGCCCTCAACAGTACTGAATAAACATCCGTAAAATTTACCATCAGATGATAATCGTGCTCTCGTGCAAGTAGAACAAAATGATGCTGACACACTTGTAATTAAACCAAATTGAGCGCCATTATCTTTGTGCTTATAGTACTTCGCTACTTCTCCGAAATATTTTGGGGGTACTGGTTCAATATCAAAATGAGACTCAATCATATCTAGCATCTCATTTTTAGTTACAACTTTACTAAAATCCCACCCATTATCATTACCTACATCCATGAACTCGATAAATCTGATTTCAATATTCTTATCTTTAAAGTAATCTACCATTGGAATAATTTGATCATCATTAATACCTTTTTGAATGACAACGTTTACTTTAACATGGAAACCAATAGAAACGGCGTAATCAATTTGATCTAAAATGGTAGTTGCTTTGATATTGCGATTATTTATCGCTTGGAACACTTCATTATCTATGGCATCTAAACTAACATTAATGCGACGCAAACCGGCATCGTATAATTTTTGTCCATGTTTTTTTAATAATAGACCATTAGTGGTCATACCGATATCTTCAATACCATCAATTTGATTTAACTCAGCTATAAGTTGATATAAATTTCGTCTAAGTAGTGGTTCGCCACCAGTTATACGTAACTTCTTCACACCAAGTTCTGCATACACTTTCGCGATTCTAACCATTTCTTCAAACGTTAATAACTCATCTTTAGGTAGGAATACATAGTCATCACCGAAGATTTCTTTAGGCATGCAATAGTCACATCTAAAATTGCAACGGTCTGTTACTGAGATACGCAAATCGCGAATGGGTCGACCTAATTTATCTTTGATTTGTGCAACCATAAATGGACCCTCCTTAATGATTTATCTGTTGTCTCAAGTCATCTAAATCTTCTTGATAGTTGATATTCTTATACCAATATTCAGGTGATTGTATGTTAGTAACATCTAAACATTCCGTCGTCACATTATTATAAACATGTCGTAAACTATAATCATTCGAAGCTAAAGCTTCATCCATAACGTTTATACAATTTGGATGATAAAAGGCTATAGTTGGTATAACTCGATCATGTTCAGAATAAGCAGCTATATCAATTTGATCTTCTATGAGTCTTGATACTAAAAATTGGTATAAAGCACTAATAGCCTTACCTGTTACCATAGGGGTATCAACAGATATTACAAAAAACAGTTCTTCATCGTTGTATTGTTTCATTACAGTATGAATACCAGCAAGTGGACCTTTATCTTTATTGTTAGCGTCATCTATAATAACATTGTCATGTTTAAATTGATTAGCTAATTGATCATTGGTGCTTATAATAATATCATTAAACATATTAGTTTCTTGTAAGGTTTGAACAATTTGTTGGTAAAATAATTGTCCATCTATTTCGGCAAATGCCTTTGCCTTACCAAAACGTTCTGAATGACCACCTGCTAAAATAATTGCTTTCATTTCCCGTTAACCTCCACTTACTGGAGGAATCAATGCAACAATGTCTGTTGGTTGTATGATATCCTCATCCTGTACAAATTCTTCATTTACTGCAACCTGAAACTTTTTAGATTTAATTGAAGGATGTCTTTCAAACAGATATTGTTTAAAAGCATCAACGTTAATTGCTTCATTAATATCAATTGTTTCACTATCAGTTTGCAAAATTTCTTTTATTTCAGCGAAGTATAATACCTTCACGTTAGTCCTCTCCTTTAGTAGCTAGATCGTGGCTACCTCTTTGATGTCCTTGCCACTCTGCACCGTCTTCCCAAATTTCCTTTTTCCAGATTGGAACGACTTCTTTAATACGTTCAATAGCATATTCGTTAGCTCTATATGCATCTTTACGATGGGGTGATGAAACTGCAATTAACACTGCTATATCTGAAATTTGAAGTGGCCCAATGCGATGAACAATTGTTGTAATCGTCCCTGGCCAACGCGTTTCTATCTCATCACCTATTTGTGCTAATTTTTTCTCTGCCATAGGTACATATGCTTCGTATTCTAGATATTCTGTTTTAATACCTTTAGTCCATTCTCTTACATGTCCTGTAAATACAACTACAGCACCTTGGTGTTCATTTATAGTAAATTCTCGATACTGTTCTGTTTGGATGGGTTTAGTAACGATTTCAAATTGTTTCATTTAATGTCAATCCCTTTGCTCTATCCATTGTAATAACCAATAATCATATTGTGATAACGCATGTTTATCATGAACATAATAACAATATTTAACACTAGTTAATTGCTTTAACTGTTCTAATTCTTCAGTAGTCTGATAGACGACCACTTTATCAAAATGTTCATCTTTAAACCCTTCAACCAAAATGATATTACAATCAATTGTAACAGATTGGTCAATCATTTGAGTAAGATTTTGTTTATATGCACGCGTGACAGTTTGTTGATAGTGTTCACCTTGCACAATACTTTGATCTGCTCCAGCATTAAAATGTTTCATATGATCTACATGGTCTTCTTGAAGCGTTATATCATCACCAATGTGGCCATGATGCTTGATTGTGACTATTGTGTAACCATAAGATTTTAAAAATTCTATCGTATGTTGCATCAAGGTTGTTTTTCCTGAATTTTTAAAACCAACTATTTGCAAAATCATAGTGTCATTTCCGTTTCATAGACATTCGATTCAGTTAAAATAACATTAACTGTATGACCTGCTTTAAATCCTCTAGTGCCCCCTGGCAACATAATCATTGAATTGCTATGTGCAATTGCTACTACTGCACCAGATTTATTAAATCCTGATGGCACTACTGTCGCACCACTCTGTGAAAATGTAGCAGATGCTCGAATAAAACGAGTAAAGGGATTCGCCTTAGTAAAATCTTCCATTAAAGTAGCTTTAACAACTTGAGGGTAATAGGCAGTTGCCCCCATCATATGTTGAATCGCAGGTTTGACAAATAATTCAAATCCAGTGAAACAAGCTGATGGATTACCTGATAAACCAAACAAATATTGCCCATTTGCAACAGCTACGGTTGTTACACTACCTGGTCTCATTGCAACTTTATTAAATAACACCTCTGCATTTACAGCTTTGTAAATTTCAGGTAGATAGTCAAAATCTCCAACAGAAACGCCACCCGTAGTAATTACGATGTCATGTTTTGACATGGCATCTTTGACAACTGAAATACTACTTTGCAAATCATCTTGTTGAATTTTATATGCTTCAACGTTTAATCCAGCTTTTGCAGATAGTGCTTTGATCATTGGACCATTTGAATTGCGTATTTTACCTGGTTGTAATTCATCATCCACATCTAATAGTTCACTACCAGTTGCAATGACTGCAATACTTGGGCGTTGTGTCACAGGAACTTTAGAGTAACCATATGTTGCTAGAACGGCTATTGCACCTGGATTAATGATTTGACCTTTTTTCAAGACAATATCACCTGTTGTTGTTTCTTCACCCTTAAGAGATACATTTTCATTTGCTTCAAATGACTTACGTATTGTAAACGTATCTCCATCCTCAACTGTTTGTTCAAACATGACTACTGCATCTGCACCTTCTGGAATTTGGGCTCCTGTCATAATACGTACTGCTTCATTTTGACCTAGTATTTTATCTGAAACTGAACCTGCGCCTATATGATCAATCACTTTAAATTGTTTACGATTTTCTGAGTATGCACCAGCAGAATCTTTACTTCGAATAGCAAACCCGTCATAAGGTGATTTATTAAAACGAGGAATATCGTAAGTTGCAACAATATTCTCCGCAAGTACATATCCTAAGCTATCTTCTAACATCACTTCTGTAGTATTCAAATATATATCCTGTTGAACAACACGATTTATCGCTTCTTTAACTGGTATTGGGTTTCTTTTTTCAACTGACATACTTATCATCTCCAAATTATAATTTAAAATCATGATATACTAACCCTATCAGGAGGGTTATTATGTCAAAATTCACTCATATCAATGAACAAGGTAATGCTAAAATGGTAGATGTCTCAAATAAAAATATTACTAAACGTACTGCTCAAGCTCATTCTAGCATTACTGTTAATGAAACAATTTATCAACAAATTATAGATAATACTAATAAAAAAGGCAATGTACTTAACACTGCACAAATTGCTGGTATTATGGCAGCTAAAAACACATCGACGATTATACCTATGTGTCATCCTCTACCTTTAACAGGTATAGATGTTCAATTTAACTGGCAAATTAATGATAATACTACATACACATTAAATATCACGGCTATTGTCTCCACTACAGGAAAAACAGGCGTTGAGATGGAGGCATTAACAGCCGCTTCTGCAACTGCTTTAACTGTTTACGATATGACCAAGGCAGTCGATAAAGGTATGATTATCGGTGAGACTTACCTTGAATCAAAATCAGGTGGCAAATCTGGTGACTATCGTCGTTAAGTTATTTCGAGCGCTCATATAATGTTTCAATTTAAATAATAAAGTCATGGATGCAAAACTTCAATTAGGGAAACCTATCATTTAAGTTTAAATCCATGACTATTTTTTTATTTATTCAATTCATGCAACATATGGTTTAATTCTGGCTTGATTAACTTTTCAATAGCCAATTTCACAGCTCCAGTAGATCCTGGTAGAGTATAAATTAATTTGTTCTTCACTGAACCAGCGACTGCTCTTGATAACAATGCTTTAGTTCCGACATCCTCTGTGTAACTTAAATATCTGAATAATTCTCCAAAACCTTCGATTTCTTTATCCAAAAGTGGCTTAACCGCTTCTATCGTAACATCTCTTTGTGCAATGCCAGTTCCACCAGTTGTAATTATGACATCAATATCAGATGCCAACCATTGTTCAATTTGAGATTGAATAGCTACTTTATCATCTTTGACAATAGCATAGTTTGAATTTAATACTTCGACATTGATATCTTGTATTAAAGTTTGTACAAGTTGACCACCTTTATCCGTCTCTTTATCCCTAGTATCAGATACAGTTAAAACTGCACATTGAATCATTCTATCTACTTTCGCGTGATCATGTTGATGCATTAATTCCACTCCTATCCGAATAATTGATTGATTAAATGAATGGCATCTAACGTCTTCGTTGTACCATGTATAAGCATTCGTCCACCCTCAAAACTAACAATTCGATGTCCTTTATATTCAAACATTATCATATATTTGTTTTCTCGATAATTAAGGTGATGTTGCTTAAGAAATTCACGTACCATTTCCTGGGAAATTTTATCATTATCATATTGTACTGTATCCCTACCACATAACGTTGCATATAATGTATGCTGTTTATTTAAATATGGAAAGGAAGGATTTGAACCACATGTTGGACACTCTTTTCTAAACATACGGCTAAAACCAAATGTAAAATGTTGACCATCCCATATATCTCCATAAGTTAATTTAGTAGGCACTGATTGCTCAGTTAATAATTTAAAGGTATCTCGCAATTGAAAACTTGTAGTCATCGTAACAGCAGGTTGTATAACACCTACAGTGTCACAAGTTAAATTAATTGCTGGTAGTTGAGGCATTAAACAGTTAAAACAAGGTGTCTCTCCTGGAATAAATGCTGCTTCTATATAAGTACTCTGCACGACACCACCATATATCCAAGGTATATTCTCTTTAAAAGAAAAGTCATTAATTAATTGTCTTGTTTCAAAATTATCTGTCGCATCAATAATAAGATCTACATGTTTAGCATACTTATCTAAAAAATAATAATCGACATGTGTAATAAAAGTTTTTAGTTTCAAGTCATGGCGCAATGCTTTTAAATGGCGTTCCGCTGCTACAACTTTAGGCAACATAGTATTAGCATCTTCTTCAGTAAATAATGTTTGTCGTTGTAAATTGCTAAATTCAATATAATCTCTATCTACAATTGAAAGTGTTTTGATTCCCGCACGAACGAGACCCTCAGCAACATGGGTTCCTAACGCTCCCATACCAACAATGAGTACATGTTTTTGACTAATTTTCTGTTGTCCTTCGTGTCCTATTCCTTTAAACAAAGTTTGTCTAGAATAACGTTCACTCGTCATTTTCATTGCCCTCTCTAGTTAATATCCATTTCTATCATTATATCGAACAAAGCGGGAGTGGTACAGAATTCAATATGAATTCATCGGCCACACCCGCAATGTTGACTAGATTTAATAATAGTCTATTATAAGCATCTTGTTAACTTAGATAATAATCATAATTCTGCTATAACGCTAAAATTTTATAATTTTAATCCCAATCTATCTTTAATTAACCTATCTTAATAATTTTATCAGCCAATACTTCAGCTTCAAAATTAGAATGTGTGACAAAGATGATTGGTATTTTCCATTCTTTAAAAATACGTTTAATTAAATTTATTCCTTCATCTCTCGTTGCATCATCTAGACTTGAAAATGGCTCATCTAATAAAATCAAGTCTGGCTTTGTACTTAGTGTTCGAGCTAAAGCAACACGTTGAGATTCTCCACCAGAAAGTGTCGATGGATATTGCTCTTTTAGATAATGAATATTTAGACGATCCATTAAATCATCTATATGGACAGATGGTTTAGACATAAAAGTTATATTTTTGTAAACTGTCATATTAGGAAACAATTGGTAATCTTGGAATAAATAGCCAATTTTGCGATTTTGTATTTTCAGATTGACTTTATGCTCAGTATCAATAATCAGTCTGTCATTGACTTTGATATAGGCTTTATCTGGTGTTCTTAAACCTGCTATCATATTTAGCACTGTGGTTTTACCTATTCCAGAAGGCCCTCGGATTGCATAAATTTTAGGGACTGTATCGTTAATGTTAATATCAATAAATGTCTTTTTTAATTGATATTGAAGCTTTAACTCTAACATCTACTCTACCTCCCTATATTTATCTTTATTCGTAAAATTCAATACACCAATTACCGTAATTGAAAATGCGACTAACACAAGCACCCATAACCAAGCTTGATTTTCTCTACCTTGTTCAACTAAGAAATAAATTTCAAGTGGTAACGTGTTAGTTTTATTGGGTACATAGCCTGCAACCATTAATGTTGCACCGAATTCACCTATTGCACGTGCAAAACTCATCATTATACCCGCTATAATTGAACGTTTAGATAGCGGTAAAATTAGACGATAGAATATTTTATTCTCACTTGCCCCCATGATGCGAGCAGTATTTAGCATTTTCGGGTTAATACTTCTAAATCCTTGAATAGTGTGTTGATACATTAACGGAAAACTAACAATGACAGATGCAATTACTGCACCTGTCATTGTGAATACTACTGGAAGATGTAGTATGTTTTCAAAAAATTGTCCTACAACACTTCTAGGAGAAAATATTATAAGTAAAATAAACCCTAGCACCGTAGGAGGTAGAACAATGGGTAATAATATAAAACTTTCAAGGAGTTTAGTAAGATGCCCTTTTCCTTTATAAAGCAACCGGCAAACAAAGATACCTAATACTGATACAATAATGGTACTTATGACAGCCACTTGAATCGAAATCCAAAAAGGTGTAATGTCAGGCATACTTATTACCTCCTAAATTTCAAAATGATATTCTTTCAAGATATCTTTTGCTTTTTTAGATTTTAAGAAGTCCATCCACTCTTTTGCAAGTTTCTTATCTGAAGTAACACCTGCTTCGTAAGTGATTGGTTTTTTAAGTTCAGCTTCTTTAATTTCGTTTACTTTATCTGTTTTCTTTTTATCAGTATATAAATCAGTTTCATAAACAAAGCCCATTTCAGCGTTGCCTTTTTCAACATAATTTAATACTTGTTTAACATCTTTAGCGTAAACTAAATTATCTTTAACTTCACCGTATAAACCTTGATCTTCTAAGTATTGTTTCGCATATTTACCTGCTGGAACTGTTTTAACTTCACCAATCGCTAATTTTTCATTATCTTGTAAATCTTTAACTGATGATTTATCGCTATTTTTATCTCCGACTAAGACAAGTTTGTTATGAGCGTATTTATATGCATCGTGTGCCTTGTCTTTGTCTTTTAACATATCAACATCTTTAGTATTTGCAGACATGAATACGTCAGCTGGAGCACCTTTTTCGATCTGTTGTCTTAATGCGCCTGAACCACCATAGTTAAAGCTTACATCAACATTTTTATGATCTTTTTTAAATTCTTTTTCTAATGCTTTACTAACATCACCTAAGCTCGCTGCTGCCGAAATTTGTAATTCTTGTTTTTTGTCATTATCTTTTTTACTAGAATCAGATGATTTATTGCCACTATCATTACTACCAGAATTTGAACATCCTGCTAAAATAATTACTAAAGTAGCAATCACTGCCATGAAATGTTTAATATTCATTTCTTAACCCCTTCCTTTTATACATTCAATTATACGCTATTCTTAATCTTTTGAAAGGTATAAATTATAAAAATCCACCTAATATCCATATTATTAAATACATTTAATATACTATTAATTATTTATATGTAATTTAAATCTTTTCAAATTGTGACTAAAAGTTTTAATATAGAATTACATATCCTTAAAGGAGAAATATAAATGAACAAAGATGTGTTACAGGGGCAATCTATTATCCGCTATGAAGATGGACAATTAATAAATACAACAGATAGTTATGTTACAGAATTTCCATTGACTATCAATGTAAACGGTACGGAATTCGCAACGGTTATTTGTAGCCCGACACATATGGAAGAACTTGTAGTTGGATTTTTAGCCTCAGAGGGAGCTATTTATAAAAACGAAGAAATAAAATCATTACAAATAGATGATAGCAAAGGCTTTGCACATGTAGAGTTAACTAAAGATTTAGGCGATCGCTTTGAATACTCTACTAAACGCATGATTGCATCTTGTTGCGGAAAAAGTAGAGAATTTTACTTTCACAATGATGCGGCAATAGCTAAAACCTCAATGTCAAAAATAACATTAACTCCTAAACAAGTACTCAATATGATGACTGGATTACAAACTGCAAGTACATTATTTAAACAAACTGGTGGGTTGCACAATGCCGCCATTAGCGATGGTAATGAATTTTTCGAACATAGACAAGATATTGGTCGCCATAATGCTCTAGATAAACTATATGGGTTTTGTCTTGAAAGACGTATTCCTGTAAGAAATAAGGTGCTTATTTTTAGTGGACGTATTTCATCTGAAATATTATTAAAGGCGGCTAAAATAGGTGTAGGCGTTATATTATCTAAATCCGCACCTACGACTTTAGCTATTACATTAGCCAACGATTTAAATATTACTGCTATTGGCTTTATTAGAGATGGAAGTTTTAATGTTTATAGTCATCCTGAACGTATTAAAGCCACAGAGTAGTTGGAATAATTAGTTTAAACTACTCTGTGCCTTATTTAATTAACTTCTTCTTTAACTATGTGGTAAACAAAACTTTGATACGTATAACCTTGTTTTAAATACATATCTTTTGCTGTTTCTTCTCCATCAGCTACAAGTATAACTGGTCGTTCATTTGCTAAGTTACCTATGTATGCTTGTATTGTTGACCCAATACCTTGTCTTTGAAATTGCTCAATTACACCAAAACTATCAATTTCAATAGTTACGTCAGTAATAATAACATCAACAGTCCCTACTGGTTCATTTTCAACATAAGCAACTAATCGTTTTTTATTGTCTTTTTTTTGTAGGATGGTTTGTCTTACATTATTAATACTTTCAATAGCAAATGGTTTACCATAAGGCAATGCAAATGAATAATAGATATTCAAATAATCTTCTATATTGCTTTCATCAACTTCTTTAATGTCTACATCATTTCTACTAGTTAACTGTGTTAATTCAGTTCCTTCTATAATATAGAATTCAAGTATGCCTAATTGAAAATCTCTATCTTTAATTGCATTTATCCACTCCTGGCTTAATCTTTCATTCTCTGGAAAAGTAAACGCTAAGTGATTTGAATCCTGTTTTTGATGCAGTTCATATTGAGAGGTCATATCCTTGAACCACTGATCTAATGTGGGCATTTCTTTATAAAACCACTTATTCGTATCATACTTAAGCGGTTCTGAAGGCGTTAAATAAATAATTTTCTGCTTATCTTCATGATATAAATGCCCATCTTGCGCAATATTATGTATTGATATATTTGACATAGCTATATTCACCCACCCTATTAGCTTGATAAATTTATTGTATCAAACTTTTAAACCGTGAATGATTTAAAAGAGTTACACCAATTAAACTTGCAATAATGGCTTTAATAATATCTCCAGGTATAAATGTAAATGACAATAAGAATGCTTTGCTTGCATGGATATTTATAATGAAGCCCATAATAATCGTACCCACGATATCTAAGAATAATACACCAATAACTAAAGTAGCGACTAATAATATCGCAAAGTTAATATTATTAAAGTATCGGTCTCTCACTAATCCTATACCAAATGCAACTACTGGATATAAGAATAAGAATCCTGCTGATGGTCCCGCAAATACTCCGATTCCTCCACGTCCACCAGATAGAACTGGTAAACCTGCAGCAGCTAATAGTAAAAAGACAATGATACTCAGTGTCCCATATTTTTTACCTAGAATAATACCTGCTAAAAATATGCCTATATTTTGTAAAACAATAGGTACTGGCATAATTGGAAGCGGGATTCCTGGTACCAATCCTAAAACACAAATAATTGCTGTCATTAAAGCTGTGTAAACTAAATTTCTTGTATTCATGTTGTATCCTCCTTCTACGAAAATGATTATACCACTAATGTAAACTTTATAAAATATAAAGTTTACATTTAAGAAGGAGAATCTACTTTTTTAGCTAAATCAGTAATATAATTAAAGAAGTCATCATGCTTAACATCAGTGACAACTTTGATAGAACGCCCACTTTCTTTAATAAATGTACGTCCTTGACTAGGCCCTTTAAATTCTACATCTACATTCAATGATTTATATTGAACTAAATCAGGTTTCCCTATATAAGCAGTGGTTAAGACATCCCATAAGAAGTATGTAGAATTTGTAATAAAGTGTGTCAAAGGCGGTACTGCAGCATAGCTAACACCTAAAAAATCTACACCTGGATATTGACGTTTATCAGCCCACATTTGTCGAATGTCTAATGTTAACGGAACTTTATTGGTGCTTTCTAAAGCTACCATATCTATCGCTATTTCACTATCAAATACTGTCTTAACCGCATCCGGATCCCAAAACGCATTCCACTCAGCTGTACCATCATGTTCAGGCTCTTCTACGTTACCTTTTTCGAGAAACGTTCCGCCCATCCAAACTAATTTTTCAATATTATTTTGAATGCCAGGTTCAATTTTAAGCGCTTTAGCCAAATCTGTTAGTGGTCCAGTAAATAGCAAAGTTACAGGTTCACTTGATTGACTTAATACTCTCATAATGTCCTCATACGCTTCTATATCACTGATGGTAGACTGTTTATTGGTAGTTGATTCATTTAATATGGGTAACGCATCCATAAAGAATGCATGCATTCTCCATTCTTTTGGAAAAGGATTAGCCCCACGTTCATAGGACGGCGCAACCTGTAAAGAATTATTAGAAAATCGATTTATAATTTTACATGAAGCGCTGACTGAAGGTTCTAAATAACAATCTGCTCCTATAGTACTAACACCTACTAATTCGATATCATCCATTTGTAATAATAAAAACAAAGATATTAAATCATCTACTCCACCATCGTGATTAAAATATACTTTACGCAAAAAGATTCCTCCTTACATACATTTGTAAATTTAAAAAAGCTACGACTACATTATATGTAATCATAGCTTAAATATCATAAATAATTGATTATAGTTTTTATATTTTATTATTTACTAGCTTTAAGTAACTTGTCTTTTAAATCTTTTCTCATAAAGTCAAGCGTATAAGGGTCATTATACCAGTATGTTTCAGCTTTAACTTCAATAACGTTATTATTTTTCACTGCAGGTAAATTTTTCCATATATTAGTTGTTTCATAACTTGGTTTAGATTTACCTTCACCAGTTGATACGATATAATCACCAGCTACGTCTTCAATTTTTTCTTGGCTTACTTCAGCCCAACCTTCTTTCTTAACTAAATCTTGTTGGCCTTTAGGCATTTTTAAATCAAAGGCTTGATATAATACTTCGCCACCACGACCCCAGTTGTCGCCGTAAGTGTAAACTTTTTTATCAAATTCATCTAAGATAGAAACTGTTGAATCTTTACCAATTGCATCTTTGATTTCTTTTCCATCTTTTTCAGTTTGTTTCTTCCATTTGTCTTCCCATTTTTTAACTTCGTCTTCTTTACCCATAATCTTACCTAGCATTTCTTGTTGTTCTAAATATTTATGTTTTCCATAATCAACTACAATTGTTGGGGCAATTTTTTGATATTTTTTAATATTTTTATCAGTAGAGTAAACAATAATTAAATCAGGTTTTTTCTTAGCAACTTTCTCAACGTCAGCTTCACCAATTTTAGTCGTGTCTTTAAATTTATTTTTTAAAATTGGACTTTGATCAACTTGATTATTTACTGCAACAATATTTGCGCCTAATTTATGTAAACCACCCGCAAAAGTAGGTGCTACTACCGCAATACGTTTTGGATCTTTAGGGATTTTTATAGTTTTCCCACTATCTAATTTATATGATTTTGTTTCTTCTTTTGAATCGGATTTACCTGAACCACCATTATTACCACATGCAGCTAAAACGATGATTAGAACAAGTAAAGGTAAAATTAACTTTTTCATAACATCCTCCTATTGAAAACGATTATCAATTTCATCAAAAATTATATCCTACTACCTCTTTATTTACAATAAAAATTTTAATAATTTGTGAAATTAAAAAGAGGCTGAGACAAAATAAAATGTCTCAGCCTACTTTATCATT
>NZ_KV830601.1:0-11102 GCF_001836805.1 Staphylococcus sp. HMSC062A01 | reverse complement strand
AGAAATTCTACAAGCTAAGCAAGCTGGGGTTACAGAGAAATAAATTCTGAGAAAATATTATTTCTGTTCTACTCCCTTTTCATTTGGGATAATGTAAATTTTGGTGGAATTATATATCAAATTTATTATAAATTGCTATATTCCTATTACTTTTTATAGTAATATAGTTTAGGTGGATTAATATCAAAACGATGTAGATTGTGTATCATTTTAATATTTTGATGGTGGAAATTAATCAAGAACTAAGGCCATCTTAATTAAAAGACTAACATGGCAGTATGTTAGGGATTTTAATTTTAGGGTATAAATATTTTTGAGTTTTAAAGTTAAATTAACTGAGTCTATCTTTTATTTAAGTCGAAGAAGGTTGCAAAAAATGGGGATAGACTATGACATGCAATAATAAAGTTAATTTGCGTACACACTACGATAAAAGGTCGGTAATTTAAAAATAAATTGACATAGGCATTTATAGAGTTGAAAGATTTAGGATATATGCATGGTAAGTATATCCACTGACCTCGAAAATAATTTTTCAGAAAGAATATTAAAGGTGAGATATCATGGTACAACGTGGCTATGGGGAGTCTAACGGCAAAATAATATTAATCGGGGAGCATGCGGTAACATTTGGTGAACCTGCAATTGCGATTCCGTTTACTTCAGGAAAGGTAAAAGTCTTAATCGAAAGTTTGGAAAAAGGTAATTACTCAGCGATACAAAGTGATGTCTATGATGGACCACTTTATGATGCGCCAGAACATTTGAAATCTTTAATTGGACATTTCGTAGAGAATAAAAAGGTAGAAGAGCCATTATTAATTAAAATTCAAGCAAATTTACCACCATCTAGAGGTTTAGGATCAAGTGCAGCCGTTGCTGTCGCTTTCATAAGAGCAAGCTATGATTATTTAGGTTTACCACTAACTGATAAAGAATTATTAGAAAATGCAGACTGGGCAGAACGTATAGCTCACGGTAAACCAAGCGGTATAGATACTAAGACTATCGTTACGAATCAACCTGTTTGGTATCAAAAGGGCGAAGTTGAAATATTAAAGACCTTAGATTTAGATGGTTATATGGTAGTTATCGATACAGGTGTTAAAGGTTCTACTAAACAAGCAGTCGAAGATGTGCATCAATTGTGCGATAATGATAAGAATTATATGCAAGTTGTTGAACATATTGGTTCTTTAGTGTATTCAGCAAGTGAAGCGATTGAGCATCATAGTTTTGATCAATTAGCTACAATCTTTAATCAATGTCAAGATGACTTGAGAACATTGACTGTGAGTCATGACAAAATAGAAATGTTTCTTCGCTTAGGAGAAGAGAATGGGTCAGTTGCTGGCAAACTAACAGGTGGTGGCCGTGGTGGTAGTATGCTTATCTTAGCTAAAGAATTGCAAACAGCTAAGAATATTGTCGCTGCAGTTGAAAAAGCTGGTGCACAACATACATGGATTGAGAAGTTAGGAGGATAAACCATTGAAAAAGAGTGGTAAAGCACGCGCACATACGAATATTGCACTGATTAAATATTGGGGTAAAGCCGATGAGTCATTAATCATACCAATGAATAACAGTTTGTCAGTTACACTAGACCGTTTTTACACTGAAACGCGTGTAACATTTGATGAAACATTAACAGAAGATCAGTTGATTCTTAACGGGGAAGCTGTAAACGCTAAGGAAAGCGCTAAGATTCAACGTTATATGGAAATGATTCGTAAAGAAGCTGGGATTTCAGAACATGCGCTTATTGAAAGTGAGAATTTTGTTCCAACAGCTGCAGGATTAGCTTCGTCAGCAAGTGCATATGCTGCATTAGCTGGTGCGTGTAATGAAGCTCTACAATTAGGTTTGTCTGATAAAGATCTTTCACGTTTAGCGCGTCGTGGATCTGGTTCAGCATCTCGTAGTATTTATGGTGGATTTGCTGAATGGGAAAAGGGACATGACGATGAATCTTCGTTTGCACACCGTGTTGAAGCGGATGGCTGGGAAAATGAACTTGCTATGATTTTTGTTGTTATCAATAACAAATCTAAAAAGGTATCCAGTCGTTCAGGTATGTCACTTACACGTGATACGTCACGTTTTTATCAATATTGGTTAGATAACGTTGAACCAGATTTGAAAGAGACTAAAGAAGCCATTGCTCAAAAAGATTTCAAGCGTATGGGTGAAGTTATTGAAGCTAATGGTTTACGCATGCATGCAACTAATTTGGGAGCACAACCTCCATTTACATATTTAGTACCAGAAAGTTATAATGCTATGCGTATCGTTCATGAATGTAGAGAAGCGGGGTTACCTTGCTACTTTACAATGGACGCGGGACCTAACGTTAAAGTATTGATTGAAAAGAAAAATCAACAAGCTATAGTAAATAAATTCTTACAAGAATTTGATCAATCACAAATCATCACAAGTGACATTACCCAATCAGGAGTCGAAATAATTAAGTAAGGAAGAGATATAATGATTCAGGTGAAAGCACCAGGAAAGCTTTATGTAGCAGGTGAATATGCAGTGACTGAGCCAGGATATAAGTCTGTCTTAATTGCGGTCGATCGATTTGTTACAGCTTCAATTGAAGCTTCTAATGCAGTAACAGGTACGATTCATTCCAAGACATTACATTATGAACCTGTAACGTTTAATCGCAATGAAGATAAAATTGATATCTCCGATGCTAATGCTGCTAGTCAATTAAAGTATGTTGTAACTGCAATTGAAGTTTTCGAACAATATGTGAGAAGTTGCAACGTCAAATTGAAGCATTTTCATTTAGAAATCGATAGTAATTTAGATGATGCTTCAGGTAATAAATATGGGCTTGGTTCTAGTGCGGCAGTTTTAGTGTCAGTCGTCAAAGCATTAAATGAGTTTTACGATATGCAATTATCTAACCTATATATTTATAAACTTGCAGTCATTTCTAATATGCGATTACAAAGTTTAAGCTCATGTGGTGATATAGCTGTAAGTGTATATAGTGGCTGGCTAGCTTATAGTACTTTCGATCACGATTGGGTCAAACAACAGATGGAAGAAACATCAGTTAATGAAGTATTAGAAAAAAATTGGCCGGGTCTTCATATTGAACCTTTACAGGCCCCAGAAAATATGGAAGTCTTAATCGGTTGGACAGGTTCGCCTGCTTCATCACCTCATTTAGTAAGTGAAGTGAAACGCTTAAAATCAGATCCTTCTTTTTATGGAAGATTCCTTGATCAATCTCATACATGTGTTGAAAATCTTATCTATGCGTTTAAAACAAATAATATTAAAGGTGTTCAGAAAATGATTCGACAAAATCGTATGATTATTCAACAAATGGATAATGAAGCGACAGTCGACATTGAAACTGAAAATTTAAAAATGTTATGTGATATTGGAGAACGTTATGGTGCTGCTGCCAAGACATCAGGTGCTGGCGGTGGCGATTGCGGTATCGCCATTATTGATAATCGCATTGATAAAAATCGTATTTATAATGAATGGTCATCACATGGTATTAAACCGTTGAAATTTAAAATTTATCATGGACAATAATAATATAAACTAATAAATGAGTAGGACGAAATTCAAATGTTGAATCAGTGTCTTGCTCTTTTTTTGTTACGGCTGAGAATGACTTTTAATGATAGGCTTGAATTTTCTTGTAAAAGGAGTAAAATAATTAGAGTTAAATTCATTGATTCGTATTAATATGCTTCAATATTTAGGATAGAAACGACAATATAGAAAGGTAGGTGGCAAGGTGAAAAATAAATTTTTAATATGTGATGAATGTCAGGCGGTAAATATCAAAACTTTGAAAAGAAAATTAGAAAAATTAGATCCAGAAGCAGAAATTGAAATCGGCTGTCAATCTTATTGTGGCCCTGGACGTCGAAAAACCTTTGCCTTCGTCAATAATCGACCACTTGCTGCGCTTACTGAAGACGAATTGTTAGAAAAAGTCACAGCTCAGCTAAAAAAACCAAGAGATCCGGAAGAAGAAGAACGACTAAGAAAGCGTAATGAGGAACGTAAACGCCGTAAAGAAGAACAAGATCGAAAGCTAAAAGAGAAATTAGCTAAACGTAAGGCGATAAAATAGAGGAATTAAGTTATATTATAAACTTAAGCTATGAGTGTATTCTAATCTGAATATTGTCGTAGCTTTTTTATTGTAATAAAAAAAGCACTTAGAAGACATTTATCTTCTAAGCGCTTAATTAGGTCTAATCCTATGACATTACAACAACGTTAGTTGCTTGTTCGCCACGTTGACCTTCAGTAATATCGAAGTCAACTTTTTGACCTTCTTCTAAAGTTTTGTAACCTTCACCAGCGATACCGCTGAAGTGTACGAATACGTCACTTCCGTCTTCTCTTTCGATGAAACCAAAACCTTTTTCTGCGTTAAACCATTTTACTGTACCGTTATTCATATAGAATACCTCCATGTGCTTTTGCACGAATATTTGTAACAAATTCATTTATAAAAAAGAGAGTATTCTAGACAAACACACTACATTTAAATTCACGAGCTTTTATTACGTTAGATTAACTATAACTGTTATTTATTAATAAGTAAAGCTTTTTATTTTTAAAAATATTGATAAGTTGGATTTATATCTCTTGAAGTACTAGTATGACAGTATTTTAGTAAATAAAAAATTTTTAAATATTAAACAAATCATTAAAGGATTCTACTATAGTTGGGTGGGTATAAATAGTATCCCTTAGAACTTGGTAAGGTATATGTTGATCAATTGCTAACTTAATTAAATTAATAATTTCTTCTGATTCTTTGCCATAAAGTGTAGCACCTAAAATCAAATCAGTATCTTTATCGATAATAACTTTGAAAATGCCGCGAGCGTCATTATTAATCTTATGTCTCGGAATTTGAGCGACAAGTAATGTATTTTCAATATAATTATAGCCTTGAGATTGAGATTCTTTCGCTGTTAAACCTACTCGAGAAAATGGTGGGTCAATAAAGACAGTGTAAGGAATTGTACCACGGTTAAGTGTAGTACGCGATTGGTCACCATATAGTGTAGATTTTAGAATTCTAAAGTCGTCCAGAGAGATATACGTGAATTGTAGTCCGCCTTTGACATCTCCAACAGCATAAATATGTTCGACTGAAGTTTGAAGATGCTCATTCACTTTGATTTCACCACGTTCACCAAGTTCAACATCAGTTTGTTCAAGCGCTAAATCAGTATTAGGTATACGACCTGTAGCTATCAATACAGCGTCAGCTGAGAAATTGCCTTTAGAAGTTACAATTGTCGTTTGGTTGTTTTTATTTTTAAATTCTAGCGTTTCTGCATTTGTGACAAAGGTAATCCCTTTGTCCTCTAAATCTTTAATTGCATGTGCAACCACATCTTGATCTTCACGTGGCATGATATGTTCGCCGCGTTCTATAACTGTTACTTTTGAGCCGAAATTAGCAAACATTGAAGCAAATTCTAGGGCGATATAGCCACCACCGATGATTACTAAATGCTTAGGTTGATATGAAATATTCAATAAACCTTGTGAATCAAATAAATGTTTAGCACTTTCGATACCCGGGATAGATGGAATATTCGATTTTGCGCCTGTATTAATAACAATGCTATCCGCAGTTAAAGTATGTACAATAGCACCATCCTCATCTAGTAGATTAACTTCAGTATTAGATTTGAATTGCGCTTTGTAATTGAATACTTCAATGTTTGTATCATTTGCTAAGTTATTATAGTTTTTCTTATTTAGTGCGCTGACTACGTCTTTTTTTCTTGAAAAGGCAGTGTCAAAATCGATGCTGTCAATCCCATCATGTACGAGTACTTTAGAGGGTATACAGCCGTGGTTTATGCATGTGCCTCCAAAGTTGTCTGAGGATTGTTCTACTAAAGCGACGTGTTGACCTTGTGATGCCACGTACTTGGCAAGTGTTTTTCCTGCTTTACCGAAACCAATAACTAATAAATTAAAATGTGTCATTTAATGTGTCCTCCTGAAATGTATCTTTAATTACGTCGTTAATTGTCAAGTTACGATAAAAGTTGAGCGCTAGTGCAGTTTCTTGCTCTTTGTATTTATTCATAGTGGTTGCGATATTTCTAGAGATTGTACAATGGCTTTCTTCGCTACCAGTAAAAATACGTTGTGTTGGTAATTTATCTAACACGAAAAGTTGATACAGTGTATCTAAGGTGATGATTGGAGTGTGCGCATTAGCTCGATAGCCACCACCTTTTCCACGAATTGAATCTATATATTGTTGATTGTTAAGTGTAGTGGTGACGCGCCTTAGTTGCACAGGATTAAGACAGGTAAGTTCTGCTAAATCCTGGCTATTGAATTGTTCTTCGGAATGCTTAGTAAGAAAGCTTAGCACGTGTACTGCAATGTTGAATTCTAAATTCATAATATACCGCCTTTAATGTAACTTGATTAGTTACATTAAAATACATTACTCATCAAAAGTCAATATGAATGTCATAATAAAAAATGGGTAAACTATAAGTAGTTATATAGAATAAAGGAGCGATTATAGATGGCAGATTTAGTACAATTAGGTAAATCAGATGTTCACGTATTTCCAATTGCATTAGGTACAAACGCAGTAGGTGGTCACAATTTATACCCAAATTTAGATGAAGAACAGGGAAAAGATGTTGTACGTAAAGCAATTGACAACGGTATTACGTTACTAGATACAGCTTATATTTATGGACCTGAACGTTCTGAAGAATTAGTTGGCCAAGTAGTTCAAGAGTATCCTCGTGAACAAGTTCAAATTGCCACGAAAGGTTCACATGTTATTAAAGAAAATGATGAAGTCGTACAAAATAATGATCCAGATTATTTAAAACAGCAAGTTGAGAATAGCTTGAAACGCCTTCAAGTAGATTATATTGATTTATACTACATTCATTTTCCGGATGAAAATACTCCAAAAGATAAAGCAGTTGCTGCATTAAAAGAACTTAAAGATGAAGGCAAGATTAAAGCAATTGGCGTGTCTAACTTCTCATTAGAACAACTTAAGGAAGCGAATAAAGATGGTTATGTCGATGTAGTGCAATTAGAGTACAACTTATTACATCGAGAAAATGAAGAAGTCATGAAATATGCAGCTGAAAATAATATTACATTTATACCATACTTCCCATTAGCATCAGGCATCTTAGCTGGTAAGTATGAGGAAAATCAAACGTTTGATGATCATCGTGCACCTCGCCGTGATTTCCAACCGGAAGTATTTAATGATAATGTTCGACGAGTGAAACAATTACAAGGCATTGCGGAAACTCATAACACATCTATTGCTAATGTGGTTCTAGCATTCTACTTAACGCGTCCAGCGTTAGATGTGGTGATTCCTGGTGCGAAACGTGCTGAACAAGTTGTGCAAAATATTGAAGCGGCAAATATTCAATTAACAGATGATGAACTGAACAAAATTGATGAATTATTTCCGATTGAATAAAATAAGTTAAGGTAAAATTAAATAAAGTAATTGATGCTCTTACACCGTTTATATGTGTGTAAGAGTTTTTTATAACTGAAATAAATAGTAATGATTCTTTTTTTATTTTAAAAAATACACATATATTACGTGAAATAAGGGTACTAGGCAAATATGTAAAATATTAAGTAAGTATGAAGTTTTTATGTTGTTAACAATGAAAAAGGAAATAGTTTTTTTAATATAAATTAAGAGAGAGTGATAAAAATGATTACAGTTTTATTTGGAGGAAGTCGTCCAGAGGGGAATACAGCACAACTTACTAAGTTAGCAGTTGAGGGATTAGATTATAAATGGATTGACTTAACCGATTATCAATTCAATCCTGTAAGAGACTTTCGTCACGAGAATAGAGATATTACAAGCTATAACGATGATTATAAACAGGTCATTGATCAAGTTTTAGAAAGTGATACGGTCATATTTGCATCACCGGTGTATTGGTATAGTGTTTCTGCATCTTTAAAGGCATTTATCGATCATTGGTCTGAAACTTTAATAGACAACAACTACAAGGACTTTAAAGAAAAAATGGCAAAGAAAGATTTTCGACTTATTTTAGTTGGTGGAGACTGCCCTAAAGTGAAAGCTAAGCCAGGCATTACTCAAATGAAATATACATTAGATTTTATTGGTGCTGAACTTAATGGATATATAATTGGTACCGCTGAACGTCCAGGTGATATTTCGAAAGATATGTTTGCACTAGAAAGAGCTAAAGAATGGAATGAAACATTAACGTAAGCCTAATTCAAAAGTATATTAAACTACGCCGATAAATATTCTATATTAAGCGATTGTATAAGTACTGTGATATAATTTCATTATTAATTCCATAGTAAAGTCAGGAGAATCAAGTATGTTTAAAGTCAGAGAAGCTACACCAAATGACGTCGTAGCAATTAGAGATGTTGCTACTAAGGCATGGTATAACACATATTTAAATATTTATGCAGCATCAACAATAAATGAGTTATTAGCTGCTTCTTATAATGAGCAACATTTAAAGAAACGTTTAGAAGAACAACTATTTTTAGTAGCCGAAGATAATGATGAAATTATTGGCTTTGCTAATTTCATTTATGGTAAAGAATTGTATTTGTCTGCGCATTATGTACATCCAGAATCTCAACATAAAGGTTATGGTTCTAGTCTACTTAAGAAAGGATTAGAACAATTTGACGGTAAATATGATGCAGTATTTTTAGAAGTTGATAATAAAAATAAAGATGCAATTCAATACTATCAAAATAATGATTTTGAAATCGTACGTTCTTATCAACCAGAAATGTATGGAGAACAAATGGATTTGGCTTTAATGAAGAGAAGTATATAAACGCTATGACTATACTGTAATGAGAGGAAGGATTTATTTGACGCAAACACCTTATGTTGAACAGAAATTAGCTGAAGAGAAGGTATTCAAAGACCCTATTCATAAATATATTCACGTCAAAGATCAACTTATTTGGGATCTTATTAAGACAAAAGAGTTTCAACGTTTACGTCGTATTAAACAACTAGGCACATTATATCTTTCTTTTCATACTGCAGAGCATAGTCGTTTTGGCCATTCTTTAGGTGTATATGAAATCGTGCGACGTATGATTGACGAATCATTTGTGGGACGAGATGCTTGGAACAATGAAGATAGACCATTGGCATTATGTGCAGCATTATTACATGATTTAGGTCATGGTCCATTTTCACATAGTTTTGAAAAGATATTCAATACAGACCATGAAGCCTTTACGCAAGCAATTATTACTGGACCTACTGAAGTTAATGAAGTTTTAAGTCGCGTATCGAGTACTTTTCCTAAAGAAGTTGCAGAAGTAATTAACAAAACGCATCAAAATAAACTTGTAATTTCTATGATTTCATCGCAAATTGATGCTGATCGAATGGACTATTTACAAAGAGATGCTTATTTTACGGGCGTCTCTTATGGCACATTTGATATGGAACGTATTTTACGTTTAATGAGACCATCTAAAGATGAAGTTCTTATTAAAGAGAGTGGAATGCATGCCGTTGAGAACTTTATAATGAGTCGCTATCAAATGTATTGGCAAATATACTTTCATCCGGTTAGTAGAGGCGGAGAAGTATTGTTAAATAATTGTTTGAAACGTGTTAAACAATTGTACAATGAGGGGTACCATTTTAAGATGTACCCAGAAGATTTTGTTCCTTTTTTTGAAGAGAAGGTTACAATTGAGCAATACGTTGATTTAGATGAAGTCGTCGTACTTTATTATTTGAAGAAATGGATACAAGAAGATGATGCAATTCTCAGTGATTTAGCACGTCGTTTTATAAATAGAGACTTATTTAAATATATTCCATTTGATGGTTCAATTATTACTATTACTGAGCTACAAGAGTTGTTCATAGAAGGTAATATTGATCCGAACTATTATTTTGTTAGTGAGGCTTTCTCTGATTTACCATATGATTATGATCGACCTGGTTCTAATAGACAACCAATACATTTATTAAGACGCAATGGTAGTATTAGAGAAATTAGTAGTCAATCACTCGTTATTTCAAGTATTACAGGTATTAATCGTGAAGATTATAAATTATACTATCCTAAAGAAATGATTCTTAATATTGAGAATCCACAAACTAAGGGTTCTATTATTAATCTACTTAATGAATTGAATTAAGCCATTGAAACTTTAATATATAACGCATAATATAGAGATTATGAATTCAAGTTTTTCGGAGGTGTAATGTGTGTCTGAGAACAAAGGTTTTAAATTTAATATTATCAAGAATGACCCGCTTGATGGACATAAAGGGACGAATATAGGCTCAATTAGTTTAGATAATATTGCACCAGTATTTATAGATGTTGCGAATAAAGAGGCGTTTATAGATATAGGTGGTATGCATGCACGTGCTCAAGTTGAAAAAGGTGTTAAATGGATAAATGACAAATCGGAAGTTGAAGGCGAAGAAGCTAAAGAATATTGGCTTTGCTGGGTGACTACTGAACGTAGTGAGAGTGGCCCATATTATGCTGGTGTTACTGCATGTTATTTATTAGTTAACAAAAGTATACGACGTGGTTATAAAAGTATGCCTGAACATGTTAATATGATGGATAAATCTATGAAACATAAAATTATCATTGACCACATTGGTGAGGAAAATAAAAAAGTTTTAGCAGACTTTTTAAAATCTCATAATGAAGAGATGTGGAATAATTCTAGTGAGGAATTATTCAAAGCTTTTGAATAATATAAACAGTATTAGGAGTAGGACACTACGCTTAAAACAGCCAGTAAGTGCATTTGTATAAATACACTTACTGGCTTATTTAATTTCAATAGTATTAAAATCTTTTGTTCCAATCAAATCTGGCTATGAATACTCAGTAATTATTTTAAAGGTTCACCAATATGATATTCACGGTTCTGTTGCAAAGTTGAATTTATAGTATAATTTTAATAAAAAGGAGTCTTTTGTATGAACTATTTCAGATATAAACTATTTAACAAGGATGTTATCACCGTAGCCGTTGGTTACTATCTAAGATATGCATTGAGTTATCGTGATA
>NZ_KV830600.1:0-116082 GCF_001836805.1 Staphylococcus sp. HMSC062A01 | reverse complement strand
CGTCGAATAATTTAGCAGATCAATCACCACAAGCACAAGAAATACAAGAAGCTAAAGCTGAAACAGAGAAAGAAGAAAATGAAACTAAAGAGGTTAGTGCTACTGAATTAACAGCACAACAAAATGCAGTAAAAGTTGAATCATCAAATAATAATTTATCAGATCCTTCAATTAAGGATGATGCTAGCCATAATAAAAATGTTACTGCGAAAAATCTAGCATCAGCTGCTAAAACAAAAAAAAGTAAATTAGATAATGACTCAAACGTAGCCAATAAAACAAAAAATTTATTAGAAGAGCCTTCTGTTGCTAAATCAAAAGGTATTTATACTGTTCCTAATTTAGTTACAAAAGAAGACAAAACAATTAACACCAATGAAGACCAAGTAAAAAATAATCAAGCTCACGCTACTTCTAAATTTGAAAATGGTGTTATCACACACGATACAAAATCAAACAATGAAAAATCAAAAGGGAATAGCAAGCAATCACAAAACGAACCAAAAGTTAAAAATAAAACACCTAAACAACAACAAAGAGCTGAAAAAGCTAAAAGTAAAATAGATAAACGTACTTTTAATGATTAATGAAACTTTAACTTATTGATTAAGTTAATATTCATTCATTAAATGGAGCGGATTCAGAAATCTATATATTAGATTTTTGATTCGCTCCATTTTTTATATCGAAAACGATTAATTAAAAATTTCACAATAGTAATTAGATAATTCATAAATTTTAGAAAATTTTTGGACTTCTAAGGTTGAACTATTATTTTTAAATTGTTAGAATATTATCTAACTAATATTATTTTATCGCTTTAAAGTAATATAATTAATTAAGTAACTTTTATTGAGGTGAGTAGTAATGTCAACGAAATTAGAACAATACAGAGAAGAAATTGTTTCGATTAATAATCAAATTTTAGAATTATTATCTAAACGTGGTGAGTTAGCTCAAAAGATTGGTGAAGAAAAAATAAAACAAGGCACAAAAGTTTATGATCCACAGCGCGAAAAGGAAATGATTAATGAATTAATGGATCGTAACCAAGGACCTTTTAATGATAATGTTATTAAGCAATTATTCAAAGAAATCTTCAAAGCGTCAACTGACTTGCAAAAATCTGAGAATGAAAAACATCTTTATGTATCACGTAAATTAAAACCTGAAGATACAATTGTTAAATTTGACAACGGTGGCATTATTGGCGATGGGAATAAATCATTTGTATTTGGACCTTGTTCTGTAGAATCTCAAGAACAGGTAGATGCAGTCGCAAAAGATTTGCAAGCTAGGGGTGAGAAATTCATTCGTGGTGGCGCATTTAAACCTCGTACATCGCCTTATGATTTCCAAGGTTTAGGCGTTGAAGGGCTTAAAATTTTAAAAAATGTTAAAGATAAATTCGATCTTAATGTTGTTAGTGAAATTGTAAATCCTGCTGATTTTGAAGTTGCTGATGAATACCTAGATGTATTTCAAATTGGCGCGCGTAACATGCAAAACTTTGAATTACTGAAAGAAGCTGGCAGAACTAATAAACCTATCCTATTAAAAAGAGGATTGTCTGCGACTATTGAAGAATTTACCTTTGCAGCCGAGTATATTGCTTCACAAGGAAATAAAAATATTATCCTGTGTGAACGTGGTATCCGTACTTATGAAAAAGCAACACGTAATACTCTAGATATATCTGCTGTTCCAATTTTAAAACAAGGAACGCATTTACCAGTAATGGTAGATGTAACGCATAGCACAGGACGCAAAGATATTATGTTACCAACTGCAAAAGCTGCTTTAGCTGTTGGCGCAGATGGTGTAATGGCAGAAGTTCATCCAGACCCATCTGTTGCACTAAGTGATAGTGGTCAACAAATGGATTTAAATGAATTTGATCAATTTTACAATGAATTGAAACCATTAGCTGAATTATATAATTTAAAAAAATTAAAATAATAAGTTCACTTAATTAGATAATTGATATACATGAGCTATTCGTTTTACTGAATTATAAGTATGTTTTATAATACTAATTCTGGTAATAATGAATAGCTCTTTAAATTGTCAAACTTTAGCTATTCTATTTATTAATCAACGAATTCATTTTTATTGAATAATATGGCAAATCACTCTTTGTAATGAAAATAATATAAAATTTGACATAAATGTGAAATTATTAACAATAGGTTTGAATGAAAGCGATTTTGTGGTAAACTTTGAAAATGAAATGAAAACACGTTATAATAACAAATAAAACGCTTACAAGGAGGAAATTATGACAGTAACTATATATGATGTTGCTAGAGAGGCCCGAGTATCTATGGCAACCGTTTCACGAGTAGTGAATGGTAATCAAAATGTTAAACCTGAAACTAGAAAAAAAGTTAATGAAGTAATCAAAAGATTAAATTATCGACCAAACGCTGTTGCAAGAGGACTAGCTAGTAAACGAACAACAACAGTAGGCGTTATCATTCCTGACATATCCAATATCTATTATTCTCAATTAGCTCGTGGTATTGAGGATATAGCAACAATGTACAAATATCATTCTATAATTTCTAACTCAGATAATGATTCTGAAAAAGAAAAAGAAATATTTAATAATTTATTAAGTAAACAAGTGGATGGTATTATCTTTTTAGGTGGAACGATTTCTGATGAAATTAAAGATTTAATTAATCAATCATCTGTTCCAGTCGTCGTATCAGGTACGAATGGAAAAGATGACAATATCGCTTCTGTTAATATTGATTTCAAAACTGCAGCAATGGAAATTACTGAGCAGCTAATTCAATCAGGTGCTAAAGAATTTGCATTAGTAAGCGGTGATTACTCTAAAAAAGCTCAAGAAGATGTATTTAATGGTCTTAAAGAAGTAGTGGATCGTCATCAATTAAAATTAAATGAAACTGTGCAATTCTCTGGATCTGAAAGTTATAAAGACGGTATTAAAGTATTCGAGGATTTGAAAGGGGATTTACCTGATGTCATTTTATCAATAAGTGATGAACAGGCAATAGGTATTATGCATAGTGCATTAGATGCTGGTATTAGAGTACCAGAAGATTTACAAATTGTTAGCTTCAACAATACACGATTAGTAGAGATGGTAAGACCAAAACTATCTAGTGTTATCCAACCATTATATGATATCGGTGCTGTAGGCATGCGTCTATTAACAAAATATATGAACGAAGAAGAAATTGAAGAACCTAATGTTATTTTACCTCACCGTATTGAGTATAGAGGTACAACCAAAGACTAGTAGTAAAAAAATAATTTATTATTAATAGTTACAATTTTAACACATAACAACTGACAAACTGAGAAGATATGTTATAAACTTTCCAATTATAATTGTTTTAAGGGAGCGGTATGATGATTTTAAAATTAAATCATCATACCGCTCCCTTAGTGTGTATACCAATGAACGATTCTACTTGCTCGTTCGTTGTTTTTCTGTGAGATTTCATATGTTCTGGGTATTGTTTGATAGTCGCGATAATCTTCTGTCCAATGTTTTGGTAGGTTTACTGGTGAGTACGCACGCCATTTTTTAATCCATTGTTCTGGTAAAGGTCCTTCTTGAATGGGTTTATTAATTAATGCTAAAAATATATGGCTCCACGCTCTTGGGACTACTTTCCAAATATTATAACCTCCACCACCAAACATTAAAATTTTTCCATCTGTATATTTGTGCGCTAATTTATTAATTATATATGGAATTTCGTATAAAGTTTCTAATGAACAACTCATGTGTGTTAAAGGATCTAAGTAATGAATATCCACACCATGTACACTAAGTAGGATATCAGGTTTATAAGCCTCAATAACACTTGTCACGGATTCTTTAAAGACTTTTAAATAATTATCATGTTCAGTATAAGGTTCTAACGGTAAATTTACTGTATAACCATAACCCAAATCTTCGCCACGTTCAGTGTAATGTCCTGAACCTGGAAATAAAAATTTCCCTGTTTCATGGATGGAATAACACATGATCGTATTATCAGTATAAAGGCTCCATTGAGTCCCATCACCGTGATGCGCATCTGTATCAATGACCATCACACGCTGCTTATATTTAGTAGCAAGATATTTTGCTGTAATGGCAACATCATTATAAATGCAAAATCCATTGGCACGTCCGGGTAAACTATGATGTAATCCGCCACCTAAGTGACAACCATTTAATATATTTTCATTCATTATTTCATCTGCCAAATTAAGTGCACCACCAACAATCCTTGCGCTATGCCTGTGCATATGTTGAAATTGGAATGTATCATCTGTATTTAATCCATATTTATTAGCCTCCGATGGACTTAAAATTCCATGAGACGCATGTTTAATTGCTTGTATATAATCATATTTATGAATTAAAGCCAATTCCTCTTCAGTGGCTATTCTAGGATTAATGATTTGATCATCCTTCAACAATTTCATCATTTGGAGTAATTCTGTAGTTAATTTTAATCGCATTTGATTAAAAGGGTGGTTATCATTAAAACGATACTTTAATAGTTCACCTGAATAGACATAACCCGTTTTTAAATTATTTTGCATAAATATCATACCCCTTAAATTTTTAACAGAAATCTTAAAATAAAAATCGATTCTTATAACGTAAATCATCAAAAGACTGTTGCTGGTCTAATGTAATTCTGTTACCAATTCTCGCCATTAAACAATTAGCTGGATGACTGGTAATTTCTGGATCATCAGTAGCAAATACTTCTAATCCACCTTTAGACATTAATTTTTGCATCATTTTTTTATATTCAAAAACATCTAATTTAGCTGATTTCAAATCCCAATGCCAATAATACTCAGTTGTCAAAACAATATAGTCTTCAATCTCATCTTGAGAAAGACTTAATGAAATAAGCTCACCACCTAGATGAAACTGTCTAAAATCACGATGCACTTCTATAGCACCTAACTCAATTAAATAGGGTAGTTGTCCTTCAGACCATCTTTCAAATTCATCGGGATAGTGATATGTTACATACCCTATGACATGTTTGTTTTCTCGAGCAATATATATACGACCTTCAGGTAATTGCGTAATTTCTTTCAAAGCGTCAAATTGATCTTTTGCCGGTCTAAAGGCATTTAACGACTCATCGAAAGAAAGCGTTTTCAAATAATTGCACGAAACAGGGCCTTCAATAATGAAATGCTTATTGTTAATTGTTAGGTGCTTGGTTACGTTTGTTTTAATGTGTTTCATTCATCTCACTCCCAATATGAACTACTATTATAGTTATTTTATATTTATTTAGAGAAATAAACAAATTAAATTGTAATAATTATCTAAAAATTTTGAATAACACAAAAATTGATGTATAATACTTTTTGAAGAAAGCGATTTCATTAAATGAGGGGGAATTTACAATGAAAGTAGAAGTATTTGAAAGCGAGCAAGGTAATTATAATTTACAAGATTATGAAAAGACATATCAGAACTTTGATTGGGATGAAGTGAAAAAAGCTTTCTCATGGAATGAAACAGGAAAAATAAACATGGCTTACGAGTGTATTGATCGTCATGTTGATAATGGTGAAGGCGATAAAATTGCACTTAATTATAGAGATGAAAAACGTAAAGAACAATTTAGCTTTAAAGAATTAAAAGTGCTATCAAATAAGGCTGCCAACGTTTTAGTAGATAAAGCGAATGTTCAAAAAGGGGATCGCGTATTTATCTTTATGCCAAGAACGCCTGAACTATATTTTGCCTTTCTTGGTATTCTAAAAATTGGTGCTATCGTTGGTCCATTATTTGAAGCTTTTATGGAAAAAGCTGTAACTGATAGATTAGAAAATAGTGAAGCAAAAGTCATTGTTACTACAAATAGTTTACTAGGCAGAATTCCTAAGGATAAATTACCTCACTTAGAAACAATAGTAGTTGTTGACGATGAAGTTGATGAACAATATGTTGATTTCAATAAAGAATTGAATCAAGCAAGTGAAGAATTTGATATTGAGTGGTTAAAAGAAGATGATGGTTTAATCTTACACTACACATCAGGTTCTACTGGTCAACCTAAAGGGGTATTACACGTTCAAAAAGCAATGTTACTTCATTATATTTCAGGTAAATATGTATTAGATTTAAAAGAAGGCGATATTTACTGGTGTACAGCTGATCCTGGTTGGGTTACCGGTACATCTTATGGTGTGTTTGCACCGTGGTTAAATGGTGTTACAAATTGCATAGCGGGTGGTCGATTCTCTCCTGAACAATGGTATAGCATGATTGAAACATTTAAAGTAACAATTTGGTATACTGCGCCTACAGCATTAAGAATGTTAATGAGCGCAGGTGATGATGTAGTAGAAAAATATGATTTGTCATCATTACGATCAATTTTATCTGTTGGTGAGCCACTTAACCCTGAAGTTATTAAATGGTCTAAAGATGTATATGATAAACGTGTATTAGATACATGGTGGATGACAGAAACAGGGGGTCATATGATTGTGAATTATCCTGCAGTTGACGTTAAATTAGGTTCAATGGGTAAACCATTACCGGGAATAGAGGCTGCTATTATAGATGACTCAGGTAATGTATTACCACCGAACAGAATGGGGAATTTAGCTATTAAAAAGGGTTGGCCATCTATGATGTATTCAATTTGGAAAAACCCTAAAAAATATAATTCTTATTTTATTGGAGATTGGTACGTTTCAGGTGATTCAGCATATCAAGATGAAGAAGGTTATTTCTGGTTCCAAGGTCGTGTTGATGACGTAATTATGACTGCTGGTGAGCGTGTAGGTCCATTTGAAGTAGAATCGAAATTAGTTGAGCATGAAGCAGTAGTTGAAGCGGGTGTTATCGGTAAACCAGATCCTGTCAGAGGCGAAATTATCAAAGCCTTTATTTCATTACGCCAAGGCTATGAACCTTCAGATGAGCTAAAAGCAGATATTCGTAAATTTGTTAAAGAGGGGCTATCAGGTCATGCAGCACCAAGAGAAATAGAATTTAAAGATAAATTACCTAAAACACGCTCTGGTAAAATTATGAGACGTGTGTTAAAAGCTTGGGAGCTTAATTTAGATGCAGGCGATTTAAGTACGATGGAAGATTAAATTTTAATGAATGTAACTAAGCTAGGACAATTATTGGTCCTAGCTTTTATAATGATTATAGTTGACCTAAGTCGAAATAAAGGTTTTTGAATTCATATTATGATGTATTTTTACTTTAAATTTTTAGATTTATAAAATAAATTTATTTAAATTAGCAGATTTATCATAAAATTAAGTTAAATTTTACACAAATCATTGGAAACGCTCTCAAAAATTCGACATCGCTTACATTGTTAGTTATTATTAATATGTAAGATTAAAAGAAACCTTAAGCAACTGATTTGAGGTATTCTTACATAAATCAAATTATAAATAACAAGGGGTTGAAATAAGTTGGCACATTTATCAGATTTAGATATTGCTAATCAATCAGAACTAAAACCTATTGGAGAAATCGCTGAAAAAGCTGGAATCCCAGCAGACGCTTTAGAACAATATGGTCACTATAAAGCTAAGATTGATATCAATCAAATCAAACCAAAAGACAACAAAGGGAAAGTCGTTTTAGTAACTGCAATGAGTCCAACACCAGCAGGTGAAGGTAAATCTACAGTTACTGTTGGATTATCTGATGCGTTCAACGAATTAAAGAAAAATGTAATGGTAGCTTTACGTGAACCAGCACTAGGACCTACATTTGGTATTAAAGGTGGGGCAACTGGTGGAGGTTATGCGCAAGTATTACCAATGGAAGATATTAACTTACATTTCAATGGTGACTTCCACGCGATTACTACTGCAAATAATGCTTTATCTGCATTTATCGATAACCACATCCATCAAGGTAATGAATTAGGCATTGATGTACGTCGTGTTGAATGGAAACGTGTATTAGACATGAACGACCGTGCATTACGTCATGTAAATGTTGGTTTAGGTGGACCTACTAACGGTGTACCTCGTGAAGATGGTTTCAATATTACAGTTGCCTCAGAAGTAATGGCAATCTTATGTTTAGCTCGTAATATTAATGACTTAAAAGAAAAAATTAGCCGTATTACTATTGGTTACACTCGTGATCGTAAACCAGTTACAGTTGCAGACTTAAAAGTTGAAGGCGCATTAGCAATGATTCTTAAAGATGCTATTAAACCTAACTTAGTCCAAACTATTGAAGGTACACCTGCATTAGTTCATGGTGGACCATTCGCTAACATTGCACATGGTTGTAACTCAATTTTAGCTACTGAAACAGCACGTGATCTTGCAGACATCGTTGTAACAGAAGCAGGATTCGGTTCAGACCTTGGTGCTGAAAAATTCATCGACATTAAAGCTAGAGAAGCTGGCTTTGAACCTTCAGCAGTAGTTTTAGTTGCAACAGTTCGTGCCCTTAAAATGCATGGTGGCGTAGCTAAAGATGACTTAAAAGAAGAAAATGTTGAAGCAGTAAAAGCTGGTATTGTTAACTTAGAACGTCATGTTAACAACATCCGTAAATTTGGTGTTGAACCAGTTATCGCATTAAATGCATTTATTCATGATACAGATGCTGAAACTGAAGCAGTAAAAGCTTGGGCTAAAGAAAATAACGTTAGAATCGCTTTAACTGAAGTATGGGAAAAAGGCGGTAAAGGTGGCGTTGAATTAGCTAACCAAGTACTTGAAGTTATTGAACAACCAAATGATTTCAAATTCTTATATGATTTAGATCAATCATTAGAAGAAAAAATTGAAACAATCGTTAAAGATATCTATGGTGGTTCTTCAGTTACATTTAGTAAAAAAGCTAAAAAACAACTAAAAGAATTTACTGACAATGGTTGGGGTCAATATCCAATCTGTATGGCTAAAACTCAATATTCATTCAGTGATGATGCAACTGCTTTAGGTGCTCCAACTGATTTTGATATTACTATTAGAGAATTAGAGGCTAAAACAGGTGCAGGATTTATTGTTGCATTAACTGGTGCAATCATGACTATGCCTGGATTACCTAAAAAACCAGCTGCATTAAATATGGACGTTACAGAAGACGGCCATGCAGTAGGCTTATTCTAGTAGACTGGAATACCGACTATCATAATGTATTATTATGTTACGTTGAAAACTGCTGACAAAGCGCAAAACTTTGTCGGCAGTTTTTTTATGAATTTGTTTTTGAAACAAATTATGAATTTAATTAAATAAGACATTTTATCAATTATGCAGATTGATTATTATTTAATTGCAGTTTTGTAAGTAAATGGTCATAGATATGATAACGTTTAGCATGGCGGTATTCCTCTTTATCGATTACACCTTCAACAAGCATTCGTTTTAATACATAGTGTTGACGATCAACGCTGATTTTGACTTCTTTATAAGTTTTTAATTCACCATTTTCTTCATACGGTGTATACATATACGGGCTTTGTAATAAACCAATTAGGTAAGCAGACTGTGCAATATTTAAATCTTTCGGTGGAATACCGAATAAACTATAAGACGCAGACGCAATACCTGTAATATTGTTACCTTCATAATCTCTACCGAAAGGTACAATATTTAAATATGTATAGATGATTTCATTTTTTGACAATAAATTTTCAAGACGCATTGCTAAAATAAGCTCATTTGCTTTTCGACTATATGTTTTTTTACTTGATAGCACTTGGTTTTTAACTAGTTGTTGAGTAATTGTACTACCACCAGTACTTTGATCAAGATTAAATACATCTTGTATCATTGCTCGTACGAGTGCTTTTGGAAGGATACCTTTATGTTTATAAAACATGGTATCCTCGGAAGAGGTAAGAGCTTTAATGACATTTGGATTGACGTGTTTAGGACCTACTATTAGAGAGTTCTCAGATTTATCATATTCACTTAAGATATCAGAATTTTCATGATTTATTAAATCGTCACCTGCAAAATGCAAGACTTTCTGTTTTAATTCACGATCGCTTATTTTAGACGATTCATGCGTTAAATGATTGAAATAAATAACTGTACCTATAAATCCTATTAAACATATAAATAACCCAACACTAAATAATCCTACAATTGCATGTTTCTTTTTTTTGTAGGACTTTTCAAATGAATTAAACTTAGTATCTCTATTAATGTTGGTTAACATCTCTTTCACCTTAAGCATCTTGAAATTTAAATATAGTATACCATAATCACTGATTTGACTTTTATATTTTTAATACTTATAATTAATTAGAATTCAATATATTTTGGATAAGAGGACAAGTAATATATTTGTGATTTCCAGAGAGTTAGTGGTAGCTGTGAACTAATAGTTGCACTTATATGAATACACCTCATTATGAATTGTCCAACGTTTATTAATGAACGTATCATTGATAGAGTGAATAGCAATATGCTATTTAAGTATGGTGGTAACGTGCTCAAGCGCCCTTACATTTAACGATGTATGGGTGCTTTTTATTTTTCATAAATAGAGTATAGATCACTAAATATTAAAAATAAAATCTTTGTTTAGGAGGAATATTGATGTCAAACGCTTTAATTGAAGAGTTACAATGGAGAGGTTTAATTTATCAACAAACAGATGAAAGTAGCATTGAAGAATTATTAAATAAGGAACAAATTTCTTTATATTGTGGTGCTGACCCTACTGCTGATAGTCTGCATATTGGTCATTTGCTTCCCTTTATGACTCTAAGACGTTTCCAAGAACATGGTCATCGACCTATCGTTCTAATTGGTGGGGGAACTGGTATGATTGGTGATCCATCCGGTAAATCTGAAGAACGTATACTACAAACAGAAGACCAAGTAGAGGCTAACGTTGAGGGTATTAGTGCTCAAATGCATAAATTATTTGAATTTGGTACGGATAAAGGTGCCATTTTAGTTAATAACAAAGATTGGTTGAGTCAAATCTCATTAATTAGTTTCCTAAGAGATTATGGTAAACATGTTGGTGTGAACTACATGTTAGGTAAAGATTCTATTCAATCTCGCCTTGAGAATGGTATATCTTACACTGAATTCACTTATACTATACTTCAAGCTATCGACTTTGGTCATTTAAACCGTGAATTAAATTGTAAATTACAAGTTGGTGGTTCAGATCAATGGGGTAATATCACTAGTGGTATTGAATTAATGCGACGTATGTATGGACAAACTGAAGCATATGGTTTAACAATTCCTTTAGTTACGAAATCGGATGGTAAGAAATTTGGTAAATCAGAATCAGGTGCTGTATGGTTAGACGCTGACAAAACAAGCCCTTATGAATTTTACCAATTTTGGATTAATCAATCAGATGATGATGTCATTAAATTCTTGAAATACTTCACATTTTTAGATAAAGATGAAATTAATCGTCTCGAAGAATCTAAAAATCAAGAACCTCATTTAAGAGAAGCGCAAAAAGCCTTAGCGGAGAATGTTACAGAATTTATTCATGGTAAAGAGTCATTAGATGATGCCATTCGTATTTCTAAAGCTTTATTTAGCGGCGATTTAAAATCATTATCAGGCAAAGAATTAAAAGAAGGTTTCAAAGATGTTCCTCAAGTTGAATTATCAACTGAAACTTCAAATATTATTGATGTCTTAATTGAAACAGGCATTGCGACGTCTAAACGCCAAGCACGTGAGGATGTTAATAACGGTGCTATTTATATTAATGGGGAAAGACAACAATCAGTAGACTATGAATTAAGCAATGAGGATAAAATAGATGATGAATTTACAATCATTCGTCGTGGTAAGAAAAAATATTTCATGGTTAACTATAAATAATAAGTTTAATTTTATTGGCAATGTTGCGAAATCTTATAGATTTTGCGCATTGCCCTTTTTATGAAAAAATAAATAGAGTACGGGTATAATAAATGTGTTATAAAGATTAAAAAGAAGTGATGAAATGACTAATAATAAAGAAGAAATTTTAATGAGTAGCTTTAGAGATTTGTTTAATAAAATAGGTTGGCTAAATAAAGATAAAATGGAACAAGCACTTAAGGGGTTCAAATCATCTGAAGTTCATTGCGTTGAAGCGATTAAAGAATATCAGAATCCCAATGTACAATATTTAGCGAATAAGCTATTTATGACAAGAGGTGCAATTAGTAAATTAACAAAACGTTTGCAGCAAAAAGGTTTAATTGAAAGTTTTAAAAGTAAAGACAATAAAAAAGAAATATATTTTAAATTAACTGCACAGGGTGAAAGCGTTTATCAAATTCACTCTGAATTACATGAATCGTTTCAAAATTGAGATCAAAGTGTTTTTGACAGCATGACAGAAGATGAATTTAATAATATGATGACCTTCATTAATAGGTATCATCAACATTTGGATCAACTAATCGAACAAGAGAAAAGATCATTATAAGAGATTAAACTTAAAAACTCGCTTACAGGTTAAGCGAGTTTATTTGTTATATATTGTTGACAAGGAAACAAAAAAGAGTATATTTTGTTGACATGGAAACAATATATAGGAGGAACGTATGTCAAAATTAAATGATAGTCAAGTATCGAGAGAAATTATGATAGCTGCTTGGGCAATAGCATTAGGGGCTATAGCACCTATGTTAGATTCTACAATGATTAATATAGCAATCAAACAACTTAACAACGCATTTAATACTACTATTGAAATCACTCAGTGGGGTATAACAGGATATGTCCTTGCTTTAGCGCTAGTTATTCCAATAGCAGGATGGCTAGTCAATCAATTTAATGGGAAGTATGTATTTATAGGAGTCTCAATTCTATTTGGAATTACATCTGTATTAGCTGGTATTAGTTGGAATGTAGAGAGTTTTATTGTGTTCAGAATTATTCAAGGATTGTCCGCGGGCATAATTACAACGTTAATGTTCACGCTATTGATTAAGACAACGGGTCAAGACGATATTGGGAAAGTCATGACTGTCGTAAGTACACCTATGATATTCGGGTGATATTCGGGCCCATCATGGGACCAGTCATTGGTGGAGTTGTAATTCATATTGTGTCTTGGCGCTGGATGTTCTTTATTAATGTCTTAGTCGTAATCATCGCCGTATTATTGCAAATAAAATATTTATCGAACTTTGTCCCTTTTAATAAAAGTAAGTCTATTGACATGTTAGGAATCATATTGCTAGGTCTTATCAGTAAATCAACCATATACGGCTTAAAAAAAGCAAGTGATTACCATAGTTTTTATAATAGAACTACTATTCTTCTTCTGATTAATGGTTGTATTATATTCATAATAAAGTTAAACATGATAATACCATTATGCCGTTATCACTCTTTAGTAAGGGAAATTATACAGCATCATTTATAGGCTTATTTCTCTCGAACATAGGTATCATGGGACCTATGTTCATAATTCCGTTATATTTTCAGACATTTAAGCATTACACTCCTATTGAAGCAGCTCTAGCACTTATTCCACAGGGAATTGGAATGCTTATTACAAGACCATACATGGGGAAATTGATCGATCAATATGGAGCGAAATGGGTGGTTTTAGTAAGTGTTATAATATCGATGCTTGGATCAATACCTTTATTATTTATTACAGATCATACTAGTATCATTGCTCTATCTATTATCTTATTTTTAAGAGGATGTAGTGTTGGAGGCATTAATTTAGGTTTAACTACTGATGCATATATGGGCATTAAAGAAAGCGTATTAGCTGAAGCGGCTGTGGGAATTAATATGATTGAAAATATTGGTTCAAGTTTTGGAACAGCTTTTATTGCAACAATTCTTTCAGTTGTAATAAATCAATTAGGTAATTCCTTGACACACAGTATTATCGCTTATCATGTTGGATTCTTAGTATCGGTCATTACATTAATTTTAATTATTGTTCAAGCTTTATTTCTTACTAATAAGTCAAAGGCGACAATATAAACAATAATACGGCCAGTAATTGATTTTGATTAATCATGTACTGGCCGTATTTGTGTATTATGTTCTTTTGTTAAAAAAACTATTGTATAAATTGACTATTTCGACTATTGTCTGATTCAGAGTCAGATGATTGAGTAGATGATATATCGGACTGGCTTTTTAGCTTAACATTAACTGTTAGCGTTTTTCCATCACGTATAACAGTTAGTTTAGCAGTCTCACCAGGCTTCTTATTTTGATACAGATAAGTTCTTAAATCAGTATCTTCTTTTACAGTTTTATCATCTATTTTAGTAATGATATCGCCTGTTTTTAATTCACTTGAGCGACTTACTTTAGCAACATAAATACCATCATCACGATCTGTGTTTAATTCTTTTTTATAAGAATCAGGAATATCACTTAAATTTAGTAAACCAATTCCTATAGAAGGGCGTTCAATTTTACCGTTTTTAACAAGTTGTTCAATAGTTACTTTAACTTCATTACTTGGAATAGCAAAACCAATACCTTCTACTTGCTCAGCGGCTATTTTCATAGAGTTGATACCAACCAAGTTACCATTAATATCTACTAATGCACCACCAGAGTTACCAGGGTTTATTGCAGCATCAGTTTGCAAGACGTTAACTTTAGTACCACCAGAAGTAGTATTTGACTCAATTGTACGCTCATTTGCTGAAATAATTCCAGAAGTAACTGAATTAGCAAATTCCAAACCTAGAGGATTACCCATAGCGAATACACTATCCCCAGTTTGCACTTTTGAAGAATTTGCAAATTTAATCGATTTGATACCTTTAGTATTATCTATTTTTAAGACAGCTATATCTGATACAGTATCCTTCCCAATTAACTTCGCTTTAACTTGTTTACCACTATGCAATTGCACTTTAATCTCGGATGCACCACTTATTACATGGGTGTTTGTCACAATGTAAGCAAAATTATTATTAATTTGATAGATTACACCTGATCCAATACCTGCTTCTTCAGATTCGGATGACGATTTTCCTTGTAAAAAATCTTCTAGACCATTAGCTTTTTGCATATTAATGACACCAACTATCGCAGGTGATACATCTTTAATCATTGCATTAACAGATTTATATTTATCACTTTTTCCGTCTAATACATTTCCACTTTTACTATTATTGGCTTCTTGAACTTGGGCACCACTATTATCTATTCCAACTAATCCCATTATTTTACTTGCACCTAAGACAAGTAAAGCACCTATCACACCAGCAATTAATGCAACGATAATTGTTTTAAACCATGGGAATTTAGGTTTTCCAGGTTGAGGTTGCTGATAGTTGTTATAATTTGATTGATTCTCTTGATTAAATTCAGACATTTTTAACCTCCATTATAATATTAACCCTTTATTTAATTATGAAAGGTTTAATCAAATATTGCCAGTAATCCACTATCAGACTTTAGATGTATCTTTTGATAAGTTGTTCATATATAAGGATAATGATAAAATCAATAAAGTATAGAAATCAATAAGCAGGTGACATAATGTATCAATTTATAAGTAGACTATTAGATTTTATATTAGTTAAAATGGCTAAATCATTATATGTTATTGGAAAGGAGAATATTCCTAAAGATAACAAATACGTAGTAACATGTACTCATGAAAGTTATAATGAAGTGATCATGTTAGGTATGGCATTAGTTCCTAATGAAATTCATTACATGGCTAAAAAAGAATTATTTAATAATAAATGGTTTGGTCAATTTTTAACTTCATTGAATGCTTTTCCTGTTGACCGTGAAAATCCAGGACCAAGTACATTGAAAAGACCAGTTAATTTGTTAAAAGAAAATAAAACTGTTGGTATCTTCCCAACGGGACATCGTACATCAGCTGAAGGGGCTCCATTAAAAAGAGGCGCTTCAACTATTGCAATGTTAGGCAAAGCGCCAATTTTACCAGCAGCCTATGTTGGACCTAAAAAATTACTTGGTTTAATTACAGGTCAGGCACTTATTAAATTTGGTGAGCCAATTTATCAATCAGATATTCCTAAAGATTTAAAAAGAAATGAAAAAATAGATTATTTAACACATGAAATTGAAAGACGTACAGCACAATTACAAAAAGAACTACACTTAATTCAAGATAGTCTAGATAAATAAATTATAGTAACTAATTAACAATAAACACTCTATTTAATGACTCAAATAGTTATTTTAATAGGGTGTTTTTGTTTTTAAGTATACACTTAATTAATCTCAGTGAATTTAATACGAGACTTTTATTTTTATAAATTTATTTAAAATTAAAATTCTACATTTATAGGTTGAAGAGCTTTAGCGTGTTAGATACCTGTATGCTTATTATATTTTTAAAATGATTTAAAATTGACACATCAAAAGCGCTTACATTTATGGTAAATTAATTAAGGAACTATATACATATCTTAGTTATATATAAATTATTTGAATAATATGTGTTTTGGGAGTGAGTGACATGTTTAAGTTTTTTCAAAATTTAGGGAGATCCTTAATGCTACCAGTAGCTGTTTTACCCGCTGGCGCAATAATCGTTGGAATTGGTAATTTGCTTAAAGCATTAAATATATTACCAACAGTGTCATTATTCTTCAGTACGGTAGGGATTGCAATACTAGGCCAACTAGGGCTTATCTTTGCAATTGGCGTTGCGATTGGTATGGCAAAGAAAAATGATGGTGCAGTCGCATTAGCGGGTGCTTTGGGATTTGCACTGGTCGTTAAAGTATTATCTCCTGAGTTCGTAGCACCATTATTTAATATAAAAGAGAGTGCTGTAAACGACGGATTTAGTAAGATGGATAATTCAAATGTGTTTATTGGTATTATAATAGGACTAATTTCAGCATACTGTTATAACAAATTCAGTGATGTGGAATTACCTACAGCGTTATCATTCTTTAGTGGTAAACGATTAGTTCCAATTATGACAGTATTCTATTGTACTTTTTTAATTATGATTTTATTATTCGCATGGCCATTTATATATTCAGCTATAGTGGCATTTGGTGAATGGTTAGTTGGTTTTGGACCATTCGGTGCATTCCTATACGGCTTCTTTAACCGACTATTAATTCCTACTGGGCTTCACCATGCATTAAATGCTGTGTTCTGGTTTGATACAGCAGGAATTAACGATATCGGTAAATTCCAAACTGGACAAGATGCAATCAAAGGTATTACTGGTC
This sequence comes from Staphylococcus sp. HMSC062A01, assembly GCF_001836805.1. NCBI lineage: Bacteria > Bacillati > Bacillota > Bacilli > Caryophanales > Staphylococcaceae > Staphylococcus > Staphylococcus sp. HMSC062A01. The sequence goes on along the minus strand of NZ_KV830600.1, from coordinate 98,932 downwards.
GATATCAAGCAGGGTTCTTCCCAATTATGATGTTTGGTATGCCAGCTGCAGCGTTGGCGATGTATCACACCGCTGAATCTGCTCAGAAAAAACAAGTATATGGTTGGTTTATAGCAAGTTCCATTTCTGCATTTATGGTTGGTGTAACTGAACCGATTGAATTTGCATTTATGTTTGTTGCACCCGTATTATTTGTAATCCATGCATTATTAACCGGTTTGTCATTATTTATAGCTGCACTATTTCATTGGACAGCAGGATTCTCATTTAGTGCAGGTTTAATTGATTACGCATTATCACTAATCAATCCAGTGGCTAATCATCCGTTAATGATTTTAGTTCAAGGCATTGTATTCTTCGTTTTATATTACTTTATCTTTAGGTTTGTCATTAAAATCTTTAACCTCAACACAATTGGTCGTGGTGACAATTTATTAGCTGATCCAACTGCTAATACAACTAAGAAAGATGGGGCTGAAACTACAAGTAAAAGCAAATATCATCACACAGCAAGTCAAATCTTAGAAGGATTAGGTGGTAGTGAAAATATTACTACATTGACCAATTGTGCTACTAGATTAAGAATGGAATTAAAGGATAATTCTATTATTGACGAACAAAAAATTAGAAATGCAGGAGCGGTTGGGGTAACCAAAAATGGTCAACACTCAGCACAAGTTATAATTGGCACTCATGTACAGCAAGTCGCAGATGAAATTGAAAAGCAAATGTAAAATTTATAGTTTCATTTTTTAAAAGTATTAAGACAGACAAAATATGTCTTACTGATTTGATAAGATATAACCATATTGATAAATATGTGTTGTTCAATTAGCTGATGAATTTTAGGAGGCCACCTAGAATTCATCAGTTTTTTATTATAGTTTTATTGACATTGAGATATAAGGCGTTAAGATTATAAGTATCAGAATATTCAAAAATAATGGAGCGAAAAGTCATGAAATCAATTTTATTTGATGTAGATGGTGTATTCTTAAGTGAGGAACGTTGTTTCGATACGTCAGCTTTAACTATAGAGGCGTTACTTAAAAGTGAACATTTTTTAGGTTTAGATAAATCATTTAAATTAAATACATTAAGTGACGAAACTATAAATAATATTCGCAGTAAAGTATTTAATAATGATATAATTCTTAATCGATTAAAATCAATAGGATTAAATTCAAATTGGGATATGTTATTTGTCGTTTTTTGCATACATTTTATCCATTTAATGAAGCAATTTACCTTTCAACAAATTAAATACATTATAGAAGATAATCAATTTTCAGCTAGAAGTATTCAAGACATTCAGTCATTGATCAATAAAGATTTTAAAATCGATTATGAACTTCCTATGAATTTTATTAATCATAGTCAAGGTGGTAAAAATAATATTTATGCTGAGTTAGAACAATATGCTAAGAAAGAATTAAATGTTAATGATGCGCGTTTGTTTAAACTTAAAGGACCTCTATGGTTTGTTGCAAGAGATTTATACCAAGAATTATACTTGGGTTCTGAATTATTTGAACAAGTTGAAGAAAAGCCTTCTATTCTTGATGGCATTAATGGTTTTATTTATCACGAAACTGTTCTTAGACCTATTGAAGAGATAAAGTCATTACTTAAATCTCTTAAAGAGAGAGGTTATCATCTTGCAATAGCTACAGGTAGACCTAGAACTGAGACATTAGTTCCATTTGAATCTTTAGGTTTAAAAGCGTTCTTTTCAGATAATCACATTGTTACTGCAAGTGATGTTATGGAAGCTGAAAATGAATATCCTGAATTTATACCTCTAGGTAAGCCTAATCCTTTTTGCTACATAGCTACTCTATATGGAAATAACAAGGAGAATTATAAACAATTCATTACTCAGCAAGATCAAATTGTAAATAAAGAAGATGTAATCATTGTTGGTGACTCATTGGCTGATTTATTCAGTGCTAAACAAATAGGTGCTACTTTTATAGGTACATTAACAGGGTTAAAAGGGCAAGAGGCTCGTAAAGAATTGGAGCGTCATGAAGCGGATTATATTGTTGATCATATAGGTTTAATTAAAAATATTTTATTGTAAGGTTAATTCACCATAAATTGATATTAAATCATTAGTATTAATACGCCCCTCAATGATGAAGTAAAATTCATCATTGAGGGGCATTATTATTTCAAGTAGTTATAGTAGTGAATCTTTAAAAAGATTAGTTATTTGACTGAAAGTGTAGTTCCATATATTTTATCGAAACCACCCACATCATATAGTTCATTGATAATATCCTCAGTAACAGGTTGATCAATTGATAATACCATCATCGCTTGGCCTCCTTGTACATTTCTGCCAAGTGACATTGATGCAATATTAATATTATGTTTACCTAGTAGCTGACCAGTTAAACCGACCATACCAGGCTTGTCACCATGATAAGAAACAAGTTGGTAGGCATTAGGTTTAAAGTCTACAGAGTAATCATTAATACGTACAATACGAGCACCAAAGCCAGCTATGACAGTGGCACCAATTTTTATTTCTTCTGTATCACTAACTAAATGAACTTGAATATAATTACTAAAAGTACCTTGTGATGCCCTTTTTTCAACGTTACGTGTTACACCTTGTTCATTTAAAAGTGCAAAAGCATTAATGATATTAACACGATCTCCTAAATCCTGTTGCAAAATTTGTTTTACAATTGAGCGTGTAATTAAGTCAGTTTCCTGTTTAGCGACATCACCATTAAAAGTCACCTTGATTTCTCTCGGTGCACCTTCAATTAATTGAATTGCTAATTCACCAGATAACTCACCTATTTCAATCCATTGTTGTGTTATTTCGTCTATATCATTGAAACTAATTTTTGGGGCATTGACTGCGTGTGTTACATTCCCGTTTTCCAGTATATCTATAATTTCTTCTGACACTGATACTGCAACTTTCTCTTGAGCCTCAATAGTTGATGCACCTAAGTGTGGCGTAACAATGATTTTATCATGCTCAATTAATGGTGAATTGGTAGGAGGTTCATGTTCAAATACGTCTAACGCAGCACGTGCGATCTGATTGTTATTTAGTGCATTTAATAAATCATCTTCATTGATGATACCGCCTCTTGCGACGTTAATAATTTGCAATGTTGGCTTTGCTTTTGAAAAGAAATCAGAATTCACAATACCTCTTGTTTTAGGTGTTAATGGCGTATGAACTGTTATAAAATCAGCTTGTCTAGCTATTTCATCTATAGTAGCAAGTTTAACGCCTAATTGCTGTGCTTTATCTTCCGTAAGATAAGGGTCATAAGCTAATACTTTCATACCGAAACTTTGAAGTCGTTGTGCTACACCAATACCTATTCGTCCTGCACCTATGACACCTAATATTTTGTGGTAAAGTTCGACACCCTTAAATGCTTTTCTATTCCATTCCTTATTTTTTAAAGATGCATGCGCTTGAGGAATATTTCTAGCCATCGCTAAAATCATAGCTACTGAATGTTCAGTTGCAGAAATAGTATTACCATCAGGTGCATTAATAACTAAAATACCTTGGAGAGTAGCAGCATCAATATCAATATTGTCAACGCCAACACCAGCACGAGCGATAACTTTCAATTTATTAGCCTTTTCAATGATTTGTTGAGTCACTTGCGTCTGACTACGAACAATTAAACCCTCGTAATTATCTATAATATCTAATAATGATTGTTCATCCAAATTAGTTTTAATATCGACGTTAAAATCAGAATGGTTTAATAAACTTTGTAATCCATCTGTTGAAATAGGGTCTGACACTAGAATATTATGCTTCACTATGAATCACCTCTGAAAATTTTGTTAAGCCTTTCCCAATATAATTCGTTTGACGGTAATCTGTAAGTATAATCTCTAAAGCACTTATAACTGAGAGCATATCGAAAGGTGAGACTTTACCCATATGTCCGATACGTAAAATCTTTCCTTTCAATTTACCTTGACCACCAGCAATTGTAATATTAAATCTTGTTTTTAAAGTTGATTTAATATGAGTTAATTCATCTTTGGATGTTGGTATGAACGATGTTACCGTTGGGGAAGCGAAATCATCTTCTACTAGAAGTTCTAAATCTAATGCATTTAAAGCTGATCTTAGACCGTCTCTAATAATATAGTGACGTTTGATGGTATTTTCAAACCCTTCAGAATGAATTAATTCGGCATAAGCGTTTACAGCTCTAAATAACCCGACATTTGGTGTAAAAGGAGTAGAATCTTGTTTAAGTGAGTCAAAGTATTTATTTAAATTTAAGTAAAAGCGTGGTGTAGTAACTTCTTTAAAACGTTTCAACGCACGATCATTAAAAGCAACGAATGCTAGTCCAGGTGGCAACATAATTGCTTTTTGACTTCCAGAAACTAACACATCTATGTTGTCACGTTCTAAATTAACATCTACAGCACCAATACAACTCACACCGTCTACAACAAAGTAGATATCTTGATCGAATGTTTTCAATGGTTTACCAAGTTCACCTACAGGATGTAGGACAGCTGTTGACGTTTCGCAGAATTGAGTAAATACAGCACTGATTTGATGATTTAAATTGTTAAGATATGTTATGAATTCTTTAACATCAAGGGGTTGTCCCCATTCCACATTATATATGTATACATTTTCATAGTATGTTTCAGCAATTTGTTTAAAGCGATTGCCAAAGGCGCCTGACACTATAACGACAAAATGATCATCAGGATTAACTATATTTAACATACTTGCTTCTAAGACACTAGTGCCACTTGATGTTAAAATCATAACTTCATTTTCTGTACCAAAAATGGGTTTTAAATTGTTAAATGCTTTTTTAGCTATAGATTCAAAATCTGGTGAACGGTGACCAACCATAGGTAAACCTAAAGCATGATTGATTTCCTTTGGAACTGGAGTAGGTCCTGGTGTTAATAAAAGTGGTTCATAATAATTCATTAAATTTCCTCCCACGGTATAAGATTTAATCATTTTACCAAATATTCTGATAATTTAAAAGAGCAATCACCATGTTTATATGAGATTCATGGTGAAACTAGCGCAATTTTAACAATTATTGAATTGACGCTTGAATTTTAATTTCTACATTATTACGTATAGAATTCGAAATCATACAATTACTATCAGCTATTTCTAATAATTTAGGAAGTCGTTTCTCAAGACTTTCTTTGTGTTCTGCAGTCACTGAAATTTTAGGATAATGTGTTATTGTTGCCATTTTAAACTTACCATTCTCGAATATGACAGTACCCACTGAATCATTTATCAGATCGATGTCGGTAAATTTTGCTCTTTCTAATGTTGCTGCCAATGAGATGATATAACAAGACGATGCTGCTGATACTAATAATTCATCAGGATTTGTACCTACTCCATTACCACCAAGCGGTGCAGGTATAGAAATTTGTTCAGAAATAATGTCTCCATTAACAGTTCCAACTTCTTCTCTTCCACCACGCCATTTTGTTTGTACCTTAAAATCATGCTTAACCATTTATGTTTAACCTCCACTTATAATATGGTAATTTAAGTGTAGTTTAAACTGTGACATAATTAAAGAAAGGTGACTTTTATGAAAATTAATAAACCTAATCAAGCATTTCAAATAGTTGCTCATCGTGGTTTATCGAATCAATTTCCAGAAAATACTCTTGTTGGTTTTAAGGCGGCTTTAATGCAACATGTTGATATGTTAGAAATAGATGTACATTTCAGCAAAGACAATCATCTAGTTGTTATACATGATGACACTATTAATCGAACTTCAAATGGTGAAGGAAAAGTAAAAGACTATACACTTGAAGAATTGTTAACATTTGATTTTGGAGTAAAACATGATAAATCCTTTCAAAATACTAAGATTTCGACATTTGAAGAGGTGTTATCCTTAATTAAAAATTTTTCAAAAAAGTTACTTATTGAGATTAAAGTTCCACATCAATATCCCGGAATAGAAAAAGCTGTATTGAATGCTTTAGAAATATATAAAGTTCCTAAACATAAGGCAATCATTCAATCTTTTGATGAAGATTGTGTGAAACGTTTAAACTCATTGGATAGTGAGTATCAATTGGGTTTGCTTATTAGTAGAAAGAAATATTGGTATAAATCTCCAAACTTTGAAGAAATATCTGATTATGCAAATTTTATTAATCCTAATTACAAATTAGTTAATTCTAAATTTATAAAAAATGCACATAGTCAATCATTGAAGGTTATTCCATATACTGTGAATAAACCGAAAGATGTTAAAAAACTTATCAATCTTGGCGTAGATGGCATTATTTCTGATTTACCAGAGGATATCTTTAGAATATAAAATCACTTTGATCATCTATGAATAAAAAAACCACCCATTCCATAAGGAAGGGTGGTTGTTCATTATCATGAACTTATCTTGAGTAGTACTCAACGATTAATTGTTCATTAATTTCAGCTGGTAATTCGCTACGTTCAGGGAAGCGTACGAAAGTCCCTTTTAAGCTATCTGCATCAAAGTCTAAGTATTCTGGTACGAAATTATTAATTTCAACAGATTCTTTGATGATGTCTAAATTTTGTGATTTTTCACGTACAGTGATAACTTGACCAGGTTTTAATGAATATGATGGAATATCAACACGACGACCATCAACTTCAACGTGACCGTGACCAACTAATTGACGTGCTTGACGACGAGTACGAGCTAAACCTAATGAATAAACAACTGCGTCTAAACGACTAGCTAATAAAATCATGAAGTTTTCACCATGTACACCGTGTTGTTTACCAGCGATGTCAAATGTGTTACGGAATTGTCTTTCAGTCATTCCATATAAATAACGTAATTTTTGTTTTTCACGTAATTGTAAACCATATTCTGATAATTTTTTACGTTGGTTTGGACCGTGTTGTCCTGGTGCGTAAGGACGTTTTTCTAATTCTTTACCAGTACCGCTTAATGAGATACCTAAACGACGAGATTTTTTCCAGTTTGAACCTCTGAATCGAGCCATATTAAGACTCCTCCTTTTTCTTTTTTGTTGTTATGAATAAACAAAAAAGAGTGTTGCATGCCCAATAGGATATGTTGTTTTATGTGTCTTCACCTTATAGCGTCAGTTACGCGACACGTCCTCACTGGGAACAACATAGAGCTCATTGATATGCAACTGCTATTTTCGTTAATTCACACAAAGTTCATTGTAACAGTATTTTACAAAGTGTCAATACTTTTTAGTTATTTAGTTAGCTGTTTTTCAAGAACTTTGACAATAACTTCTAAACCTTCCTTGTCTTCATTAGTAAATCGATCTGTGATAGGTGCATCAATATCTAGAACCCCAATTATTTCATCATTGACATGAATTGGAATAACTATTTCTGATTTACTGTTTGCATCGCAAGCAATGTGTCCTGGGAACGCGTGTACATCTTTAACTAACTGAGTTTTATCTTCTGCAACTGCAGTACCACAGACACCTTTGCCAATTGCAATATGAACGCAAGCTGGATGACCTTGAAAGGGTCCAAGAATAAGTTCTTCATTTTCAATAAGATAAAAACCAACCCAATTAATTTGATCTAAATTATCATTTAATATAGCTGATGTATTGCTTAGAATTGCGATAAGGTTCTGTTCGTCTTCGATTAAACTTTGAAGCTGTTTAGTTAATAAATTATAATTTGTTTCTTTTATTATTGGCATATGCTTACCTCATTTTGTTATTTTTAATAAATTATAAATGGAAAAATTTATTCTATCAATTCATTCATTTACTAGTTTAATGAAAGCGGTATTTGCGTTATAATAATGATAACATAGGAGGAGAATGAGATGGTTTTATACACAATATTAGCAATAATTATCATTGTTTTAATCATTGTAGGAATCATGTTTTATTTACGTTCTAACAAACGAAAAATTGTTGAAGAAGCTGAAGAACGTAAGTTAAAAGTTCAAAGATTACCTTTTGAAGAAAATTTAAAACAACTTTCTGAATTAAATTTAAAAGGGGAAACTAGAACAAAATATGATGCCTTTAAGAGAGACACCTTAGACTATACAAATAACTATTTAGCACCCGTAGAGGAAAAAATCCACGATGCTGAAATTCAACTTGATAAGTTTCAATTTTCTGGAGCTCAAAGTGACATTGACGATGCACATGAATTAATGGATAAATATGAAACTGGGTATCAACAACAAGTTGAAGATGTTAATGAAATTGTTTCTTTACATAAGGAAAATGAACAAGTTTATGAAAAGTGCAAGACTAATTATCGAGAAATGAAGCGTGATGTGTTAGCTAACAGACATCAGTTCGGCGATGCAGCTTCACCACTTGAAAAAAGAATTGAATCATTTGAGCCAGAACTTGTACAGTATGAAGAACTAAAAGAAGAAGGTAATTACGTTCAAGCACACAACCACATTATGGGTCTAAATGAATCTATGAATGAAGTCCAAAAGTATATGGATGAAATTCCAGAATTAATTAGAGAAGCTCAAAAAGAACTACCTGGACAATTTCAAGATTTGAAATATGGATGTCGTGACTTAAAGATGAACGGTTATGATCTAGATCACGTTAAAATCGATGGTACACTACAAAGCTTAAAGACAGAGTTGAATTTTGTAGAACCTATGATCAGTCGTCTTGAGTTAGATAATGCAAACGATAAACTTGAACAAATTAATGATAAGCTTGATGAAATGTATGATTTGATTGAGCATGAAGTTAAAGCTAAAAATGAAGTGGAAGAAACTAAAGAACAAATTACTGATGAATTGTTCAAAGCACGTGAGATGAATTACACATTACGTACAGAAATTGACTATATTCGTGAAAATTATTTCATTAATGAAAGTGATGTTCATAGCATTAGACAACATGAGAACGAAATTCAAAATTTAGTAGCAGTATATGATGAAATTCTTAAAGAAATGGCTAAATCTGCTGTACGTTACAGCGAAGTTAAAGACAACTTAGAATATTTAGACGATCACGTTAAAGTAATTAATGAGAATCAAGAAAAATTACAAAATCATCTTATTCAATTGAGAAAGGATGAAGCTGAGGCAGAAGATAATCTTTTAAGAATTCAATCTAAAAAAGAAGAAGTTTATCGCCGGCTTTTAGCTTCAAATTTAACAAGTGTACCTGAAAGATTCATTATTATGAAAAATGAAATTGACCATGAAGTTCGTGAAACTAATGATCAATTTAGTGAACGTCCAATTCACGTTAAACAACTTAAAGATAAAGTTGCCAAAATTGTTATTCAAATGAACACTTTTGAAGATGAAGCAAATGATGTATTGGTGAATGCCGTATACGCAGAACGTTTAATTCAATATGGTAACCGTTATCGTAAAGATCATAATAATGTAGATAAGAGTTTAAACGAAGCAGAACGCTTGTTTAAAAATAATCGTTACAAACGATCAATTGAAATTTCAGAACAAGCACTTGAAAGTGTAGAACCTGGAATTACTAAATATATTGAAGATGAGGTAGCCAAAGGTTAATTTCGCTTGTCATATTGACAATAAACATTTATAACTTTGGTAAGTAATAAATGTTAGGTTGAAGCAAATAAATAGTAGTCTATTTTGAGGTGGGACAATGAATTTTGTCTCATCTTTTTTGATTTATTTAAATTCATATAAAGTTATTGAATTCAAGGGGGGGACTCAAATTCAGAACGCTTAATAAATAATGCTAAATAAGTTTTCAACTCAAAATCATTTAATTTGAGTCCGACGCCTTTTATTTTTATTTAAAAATAGTATAATGCTTTAGTATCTATTTTTGAATAATATGTCTATAAAAGATAAATTTACAAAGGGTAAATAAATAATTTAATAGTGAATGAAAGAGAGTGTTTTAAGTGATCTATTTTGATAATGCAGCCACTACTAAGCCTCATAAAGATGTACTCGATTCATTTAATAAAGTAAATGAAACTGTTTATTTCAATCCAAATAGTCCTCACAAGTGGGGGTTGCAAGCGGAGAAGGTGCTTCTACAAGCAAAAGAACGTATATCTTCAATGTTATCTATAGGACAAAATACAGATGTTATTTTCACAAGTGGTGCCACTGAATCGAATAATATAGCTTTAAAAGGTATTGCTTATCGTAAAAAGCAATTTGCAAATGAAATTATTACTTCCGTTTTAGAACATCCATCTGTCTTAGAAGTTATGAGAAACTTAGAAGAAGATGGGTTTGTATTAAAATATGTTGATGTTAATGCGGATGGCCGTGTTGATATTGAACATTTAGCTTCATTGATGAATGATAAGGTCGGCCTTGTTTCTTGTATGTATGTGAATAATATTATGGGACAAATTCAACCTATTAATGAAATAGTGAACATATTAAAAGAATATCCTAAAGCACATTTACATGTTGATGCAGTTCAAGCTTTGGGAAAGGTAACAATGAACCTTGAAGGTGTTAATAGTGTAAGCTTTAGTGGCCATAAATTTAATGGACTTAAAGGACAAGGTCTCCTATTAATTGACAATAAAGATAAATTAGAGCCTATTGTTCATGGCGGAGGACAAGAATACGGCGTAAGAAGTGGAACAGTGAACTTGCCAATGAATGTGTCACTAGTGAAAGCAATAACTTTAGCAATGGATAGTTTAAATGAACGTAATCAACGATTAAGTGATTATAACCATGAATTACGTGAATTTTTAAAAGAGTTTAGAGGGGTATATATCAATTCTCCTATGGATTGTGCACCGCAAATATTAAATATTGCGTTTCCAGGTGTGAAAGGTGAGGTCTTAGTTAATGCATTTTCTAAATTGGATATCATGGTTTCAACTACAAGCGCTTGCTCATCTAAAAGAGGGAAACTAAATGAAGTTTTAATGTCAATGGGACTTCCGGATAATAAAATTGAGGGAAGTATTAGGTTATCCTTAGGAGATATGACTACTCAAGAAGATATCGATCAATTTAAAGTGAAATTTGGAACAATATACAAAGAAATTAAGGAGTTGTTAAAGTAAATGGAGTTTGATCATTTATTAGTTAGATATGGTGAACTGACTTTAAAAGGAGCAAATCGGAAAAAGTTTGTAAATGCTTTGAAAGATAACGTTATTAAGTCTTTACAAACTATAGAAGGAACCCATGTTAAAGGAAAGAGAGATAGAATGTATATCTCGTTATCTGAAGAAGCGGATGCACAAGAGGTAATCAATCGCTTAACTAAAATATTTGGTATTAAATCTATTAGTCCTGTTCATAAAACATCTCAAGAATTAGATGAAATAAAAAAATTATGTGTTGATTTAGCTCAAGATTTTAAACCGGGAGAGACATTCAAAATTGATGTTAAACGTGTAGATAAGTCATTTCCAATGGACACATATGCTTTACAACGTGAACTTGGAGGTGCGATTTTACAAGCAACTGAAGATATATCGGTTGATGTGAAACAACCGGATCATAACGTAAGAGTTGAAGTAAGAATGGATGGTGTGTATGTATTCACACAGATTTATGAAGGTGCTGGTGGTTTACCAGTTGGCACTGGCGGTAAAACACTCTTAATGTTGTCAGGAGGCATAGACTCTCCAGTAGCTGGAATGGAGATTATGAAACGTGGTGTTTATATAGAAGCGATTCATTTCCATAGTCCACCTTTCACTAGTGAAAAAGCTAAAGACAAAGTGATTGAACTTACACGTATCCTCTCTGAAAGAGTGGGGCCAATAAAATTGCATATAGTGCCATTTACAGAATTACAAAAACAAATAAATAAAGTAGTTCATCCTAGATACACAATGACATCTACACGTCGCATGATGTTACGTGTAGCGGATATTGTATTAGAAAAAGTTGGGGCTAATGCGATTGTTAACGGTGAAAATTTAGGACAAGTGGCAAGTCAAACATTAAAGAGCATGTACGCAATTAATGATGTGACTTCTACTCCGATTTTAAGACCACTTGTTTCGCTTGATAAGGAAGATATTGTCAAGAAAGCACGAGAGATTGGTACATTTGATGTTTCGATTCAACCTTATGAAGACTGTTGTACTATTTTTACTCCTAAAAATCCTGTAACTGAACCAGATTTTGATAAAGTAATTAAATATGAAAGTGTATTTAACTTCGATGAAATGGTTCAACGTGCAGCAGATAATATTGAAACATTAACGATTAACAAAGATTATAAAAGCGAAAAAGACCAAAACACTGATGCATTAATTGATGAGTTATTTTAAAATAGAGTAATCAAGTATTAAAAACAAAGGGGATATGCATCATGGAGATAACGCTAAATATTATATTGATTATTATAGCATTTGGATTTTTAGCTGCTTTTATCGATGCAGTAGTAGGTGGTGGGGGCCTAATTTCAACACCAGCTCTATTAGCTATAGGAATGCCACCTTCATTGGCCCTTGGTACTAACAAATTAGCCAGTTCATTTGGATCGCTTACAAGTGCAATTAAGTTTATACGTTCAGGCAAAGTAGATTTAAATATTGTACTTAAGTTATTTCCATTTGTGTTTATATATGCAGCAGGCGGTGCTAGTTTAGCTACTATGTTGCCTGCACAAGTTTTAATGCCTTTGATTATCATTATATTGAGCCTTGTACTGATATATACAATTACGAAAAAAGATTGGGGAAATGTGCGCACATTTTCTAAGCTAACAATTGGTAAAGCTGTCATTTTTGTATCTTTAATGTTAATGATTGGCTTTTATGATGGTTTCTTAGGTGGAGGCACTGGCTCTTTTATGTTATTTGTTTTGCTTATGTTTGGATTTGATTTTTTAAGTGCAGCAGGTAATGCGAAAGTCTTAAACTTTGCTTCTAATTTAGGTGCATTAGTTCTGTTTATTATCTTAGGTCAGGTTGATTTTGTGTATGGCTTAATTATGGCTGTAAGTATGATAATTGGTTCATATGTAGGTGCACAATTTGCCATAAGTAATGGTGTTGGTTATGTAAAGATACTTTTTATCATCGTTACAACAGTTCTAATATTGAAAAACACATATGACTACATTTTACAACTACTTTAACATTAGATATGATTTAGTTTTAAATGATTGATTTAAGTTTTACGACTGTCGTATGATAGCAATATAATGATAAATACTATAGGAGGTCATTTCATCATGACACAAATTACTTTTAAAAATAATCCAATTCATTTAGCTGGTTCTGAAGTATCAGAAGGGCAACATGCTCCTGACTTTAAAGTATTAGATAACGATTTAAATGAAGTTAGTTTAGAAAATTATAAAGGTCAAAAGAAATTAATCAGCGTTGTACCTTCTATTGATACAGGTGTGTGTGACCAACAAACTCGTAAATTTAATGAAGAAGCGGCGCAAGAAGACGGTGTTGTTTTAACGATTTCTGCAGATTTACCATTTGCTCAAAAAAGATGGTGTGCATCTAATGGTTTAGATAACGTTATTACTTTAAGTGACCATAAAGACTTATCATTTGGTCAACAATATGGTGTCGTTATGGAAGAGTTAAGATTATTAGCTCGTTCTGTTTTTGTATTAGATAGTAATGACAAAGTTGTATATAAAGAATTAGTTAGTGAAGGTACTGATTTCCCTAAATTTGATGCTGCATTAGAAGCATATCGCAACATTTAATATCAATTTTTAGAAGATAGATATAACGTAAAAGTGTCCATATTTATTTCAGAAATGCTACTTTAAATTAGCGTTGATTATTTTTAAGAAATAAACCGAATGGACACTTTTTTAATGGAGAGGATTAAGTTTATGAGTGAAGAACAAACAATCATGGAAAAGCTTTTCAAAACATTAGATGAAAAAGCTAAAGCTTTAAATGAACAAAACGGTCAAAGTTTTATTGAGAATTTAGGATTAGCGATGGAAGATGTTTATAGTAATAAACGTGAATTATTGGAACAAGCCACATTACAAGATCGTAGAAAAGCATTTCAGTTCGCTTATTTAAGTTTAATGCAAGAAGAAACGATTCAAGCCAATCACCAAATAACACCTGATTCTATTGGTTTAATTCTCGGATTTTTAGTTCAAAAATTTACTGAAAAGAACGAAGAATTACATGTTGTAGATATCGCTAGTGGTGCAGGCCATTTAAGTGCATCTGTTAATGAAGTGCTTAAGGATACTACAATTATGCATCATCTTATTGAAGTTGATCCGGTACTTTCAAGAGTTAGTGTACATTTAGCAAATTTCTTGGAGATACCGTTTGATGTTTATCCTCAGGATGCAATTATGCCGTTACCATTAGAAGAAGCGGATATTGTTATTGGTGATTTACCGATAGGATATTATCCTCTAGATGAACGAAGTCATGAAATGCAATTAGGTTTTAAAGAAGGGCATAGCTATTCTCACTATTTACTAATTGAACAAGCAATTACTGCCTTGAAACAATCTGGTTTCGCATTTTTAGTAGTTCCAAGTAATATTTTTGAAGATGACAATGTAAAACAGTTGGAAAATTTCATTGCTACAGAAACAGAAATGCAAGCATTTCTAAATTTACCTAAGACGTTATTTAAGAACGAAAATGCGCGTAAATCAATATTGATTTTACAAAAGAAAAAATCGAATGAGACTAAGCCAGTTGAAGTGTTATTAGCAAATATTCCTGATTTTAAAAATCCTAATCAATTCCAAGGATTTATTGGTGAATTAAATACTTGGATGAAAGACAATCATCCTCAAAAATAAACTGTGATATTCTTGAATTATGGCTGTATTAATGGTTAAATAAATATGGATATTAATTAATAAATTGGAGGACAATAATATATGTCTAGTTTAGTTTTAGCGATTAACGCGGGTAGTTCTTCTTTAAAATTCCAACTAATAAGAATGCCTGAAGAAACTCTAGTAACAAAAGGTTTAATCGAACGTATCGGTATTAAAGATTCAATCTTCACAATTGAAGTGAATGGTGAAAAAATTAAAGATGTTAAAGATATCAAGGATCATGAGGAAGCAATTAACATCATGTTAGACAGTTTCAAACAACATGGCATCATTGATGACATTAATGATATTGCTGGTACAGGACATCGTGTCGTGCACGGTGGTGAGTTATTCCCAACGTCTGCATTAGTTACAGATAAAGTGGAAGAACAAATTGAGTCATTAAGTGAATTAGCACCATTACATAACCCTGCTAACTTAATGGGTATCCGTGCATTCAGAAAATTATTACCAAACATTCCTCATGTAGCAGTGTTTGATACTTCATTCCACCAATCAATGCCAGAACAATCATATTTATATAGCTTACCTTACCAATACTATAAAGATTATGGTATTCGCAAATATGGTTTCCACGGTACAAGTCACAAATATGTATCACAACGTGCTGCTGAAATCATGAATAAACCAATTGAAGAGTTACGTATTATCTCTTGTCATATTGGTAATGGTGCATCAATTGCTGCCATCGATAGTGGTGAATCAATCGATACATCAATGGGATTCACTCCATTAGCGGGTGTTACAATGGGTACACGTTCAGGTAATATCGACCCTGCATTAATTCCTTTCATTATGCAAAAGACTGGTCAAAACGCCGAAGAAGTTCTTAATGTATTAAACAAAGAATCAGGTCTACTTGGTATTTCAGGTACATCAAGTGACTTACGTGACCTTGAAAGTGATGCAGAAGAAGGTAAAGAACGTGCACAATTAGCACTAGACGTATTTGCTTCAAGAATTCATAAATATATTGGTTCTTATGCTACAAGAATGCATGGCGTGGATGTCATTGTATTTACAGCTGGTGTAGGAGAAAACTCTTCAACAGTTCGTGCTAAAGTATTAGAAGGCTTAGAATTCATGGGCATCTATTGGGATCCTAAGAAAAATGAAGCAATGCGTGGTGAAGAAGGATTTATCAATTACCCACACTCACCAGTTAAAGTTATTGTTATTCCAACAAATGAAGAAGTTATGATTGCTAGAGATACAGTTAAATTTGGCGAATTATAATTTATTAATACTGATAACATGCATTGTCATTAGACAATGTATGTTATTTTTTTTTAATAAAATTGTGACAAATAAATAATGACGATAAAGTCAAAGACCTTATCGCCATATTAAACTCACTTTGTAAATGAATAGATTAGATATAACTTTTATGAATATTGTTTTCTAAATTCTGGAGTTGCAACTTCAGGTTGGAAATCTTCAGGGATTTCTTCTGTACGTACTACTAATACATCACATGGTGCGTGACGTACAATTGCTTCAGATACAGAACCGACAATAAATCTTTCAACGGCATTTAAACCTGAAGTACCACACATAATTAAATCTACACCTAATTCACTTGCTAACCTTTTAGGGATAATTGCTTTAGGAGAACCAAATTCTAAACGAGTTTCAACGTTAGTAACTCCAGCACGTGTTGCAACTTCTTGATAACCTTTTAACAATTCTTCAGAGAAACTTCTAGACTTCTCAGTAAATTGTGCATCATATACTTCATAAGAAGAATACGTTCTTGAATCGATAATGTTCACTATAGTTAATTTAGCGTCATTACGTTTAGCTACGTCTACTGCTTTGTTGAAAGCCCACTCAGCTTCGTGTGAACCATCAACTGCGATTAAAATGTTTTTGTATGTTAACATCTTAATAACCCCCTTAGCTTTTCTTACTTATATATTACCACAAATTTCAGAATTTTTACTCTTTATATTTTAACAATAATGTGTACTTTTTCTGATTGCGCTTTCATTGGTTTAGCGTTACGATAGTAATGGAGGTGGATGGAATGAAAATTGGTATTCCAAAAGAGATAAAAAATAACGAAAACAGAGTTGGTTTATCACCAAGTGGTGTACATGCATTAGTTGAGCAAGGACATACAGTACTTGTTGAGAAAGATGCTGGTTTAGGTTCATTCTTTGAAGATAAAGATTACAAAGATGCAGGTGCTGACATTGTATCTGAACAGTCATCTGTATGGGATGTAGAAATGGTTATTAAAGTTAAAGAACCATTGGAAGAAGAGTATAAATATTTCAAAGAAAGACTCATCTTATTTACATACCTACATCTTGCAAATGAAGAAAAATTAACTCAAGCGTTAGTTGAAAATAAAGTCGTAGGTATTGCCTATGAAACGGTTCAATTACCTGACCGTTCATTACCATTATTAACACCAATGAGTGAAGTTGCAGGACGCATGTCTGCTCAAGTTGGCTCACAATTCCTACAAAAATTCAACGGTGGAATGGGTATTTTACTTGGAGGCGTTCCTGGAGTACCAAAAGGTAAAGTATCTATCATCGGTGGCGGTCAAGCTGGTACAAATGCGGCTAAAATCGCACTAGGTTTAGGTGCTAATGTTACAATCTTAGATGTAAACCCTAAACGATTAGCTGAATTAGATGATTTATTTGATGGCCGTGTGAACACAATTATGTCTAACCCATTAAATATTGAAAATGCAGTAAAAGAAAGTGATTTAGTTATTGGTGCCGTATTAATCCCTGGTGCAAAAGCACCTAGCTTGGTAACTGAAGATATGATTAAACAAATGGAAGATGGTTCAGTGATTGTTGATATTGCTATTGACCAAGGTGGTATTTTTGAGACTACAGATAAAATTACGACACACGATGATCCAACATATGTAAAACATGGTGTTGTTCACTATGCAGTTGCGAATATGCCAGGTGCAGTACCTCGTACATCTACAATTGCATTAAATAATGCAACATTACCTTATGCGCAATTATTAGCTAGTAAGGGTTACCGTGAAGCATTTAAAGCTAACCACGCATTATCTTTAGGTTTAAATACGTACAAAGGTCATGTAACTCACAAAGGAGTAGCTGAAGCGTTCGGTTTAGAATATACGTCTGTTGAAGATGCATTAAAAGAAGATTAATAATTGATTTAATATAAATAATCCAGTTGAGTACATAGTTTTTTACTATTAACTCAACTGGATTTTTAATTTTTATTTATCATAGTTTGTTAGTATTTCATAACCATTTTCAGTTACTAAAATATCATCTTCAATACGTACGCCAGCAACATTAGGTACATATATACCAGGTTCTATCGTAATAACCATTCCTGCTTCAAGTAGGTTTGAATTTGTACTTGAAACATCTTGATATTCATGCTCTTCTAAACCAAGACCATGTCCTAATCTGTGAGGGAAATAATCACCATATCCAGCATCACTTATAATGTCTCTAGCGATTTTATCAATATCTTGTAAAGGAACGCCCGCTTTAATTGCCTCAATAGCATTGGTTTCTGCTTCTAAAACAATATTATAAATTGTTTGAGCTTCTTCAGAAGGTGTTCCGAATTTTACTGTACGTGTCATATCGCTACAATAATGATTATATATAACCCCTAAATCAAATAATACATATTCATCTTTAACAAGTTTTCTTTCTCCTGGAGTTCCGTGAGGTGATGCAGCGTGATCTCCAAATAATACCATTGTGTCAAAACTCATCTCACTAACACCAAATTTTTTGATTTCATTTTCAATATGATTGACTACTTCACGTTCTGTTACACCGACTTTAAGGAATTCGGTACCAATTTCGATGCATTTGTCAGAGAGCTTTGCCGCTTCGCGAATATTTTCAATTTCGGATTCATTTTTAATATTACGTAATTCTTTAATTGTTTGATCAATATCGCCATAGTGTTGAACACCAAAGTTTTGAGTTAACTCGCGTTGACGTTTTACTGTTAAGTGTTCGCTTTCAATCAATAACTTATTAAAAGATGAAGGGTCAATTTCAAATGGATTCTCAGTATCTAAGTAACCAATGATTTTTCCTTCAAATGGAGAATTCTTAACTTCTTCAACTTCCATCTTTGGACAATATAAGGTTTGATCTCCATTTGCTGTAATTAATAGTGCAAATAATCTCTCGTGAGGTTCGCTTCTATACCCAGTGAAGTAGAATACATTGAGAGGAGTTGTTATCCATGCAGCGTCAGCTTGTTCATGTTGTAATTGTTTAGTTATTTTTTCGATTTTACTCATTCAATCATCTCCATTAAGTATTTATGTTAATTTTACGTCTAATCAGCTTAAAATTCAAAATTATTTAATACGATAAGCGATTATTTTAGTTTCATGTTATATCTTTTATGGCTAGGGTATAATTATAGTAATCAAGCAATAGGAGGCTATAATTATGAAACTTTCTTTTCATGGGCAATCAACGATTTATTTTGAGGGTAATGGTAAAAAAGTAATTGTAGATCCATTTATTTCCGGTAATGACAAATGTGATTTAGATGAACAAACATTAGATGTAGATTATATTATTTTAACTCATGGTCATGCCGATCACTTTGGCGATGTAGTTGAGTTAGCAAATCGTAATCACGCAACTGTTATAGGTTCTGCTGAATTACAAGGGTATTTAAGTACTTATCACGGTGTAGAAGATGTTCATGGTATGAATATCGGTGGCAAAGCTAAATTTGATTTTGGTAGCGTTAAATATGTTCAAGCTTTCCATAGTTCAAGTTTCACACATGAAGATGGTATCCCTATTTACTTAGGCATGCCAATGGGACTTATATTAGAAGTTGAAGGTAAAACGATTTATCACATGGGTGATACAGGATTGTTTAGTGATATGAAATTAATTGCTGAAAGACACCCTGTTGATGTATGTTTTGTTCCAATTGGTGATAACTTTACTATGGGTATTGATGATGCAAGTTATGCAATTAATGAATTTGTTAAACCTAAGATTTCTGTTCCAGTTCATTACAATACTTTCCCTTTAATTGAACAAGATCCACAACAATTTAAGAATGCAGTGCATGAAGGTGAAGTACAAATATTAGAACCTGGTGAGTCTGTATCATTTTAATAAATGTAAATATAAATGGAGTAATTGATTAGTTTAATGAAATTAATAAGCACAAAGGTGATTTATACATGAACAATCATCTTTGTGCTTATATTTTGACGCATCTTTTGAATTTCACTAACTATTTTACAATCAATACAGGGATGGTAGCACGTTTAGCTACTTTGTGACTTACGCTACCTAATACGAATTTTTTCTGAGATTCAGCTTTACGGTTACTTAATACGACGATTTCATATTTACCACTATTAGCGTGTTT
This sequence comes from Staphylococcus sp. HMSC062A01, assembly GCF_001836805.1. Classification (NCBI taxonomy): domain Bacteria; kingdom Bacillati; phylum Bacillota; class Bacilli; order Caryophanales; family Staphylococcaceae; genus Staphylococcus; species Staphylococcus sp. HMSC062A01. The sequence continues at coordinate 78,772 of NZ_KV830600.1, read as the reverse complement.
CACTAATTCGTCCTTAGGGTTACCACGCACAATGATTTGATCATAATCAATTCCGTAGTCTTCTAGAGTAGTTCGTGTTTTTTCTAGCAAATGACTACGTTTTTCAGTTAATTCATTAATATGCGTACCAGCTTTAATTGATGCTTGTGCATCCTGTTCACCAATCGCATTTAAAATAGTTACTACGGTATCTGGACCTGCTAATTTTGATACTTCCTTCAACGCTTTCTCATTTTTCAATTGAGTATCTACACCTAATAAAATATTTTTATACATAGGTCATCCCTCCTCATAAACAATTATATATAAAATATTTTAATTTTACCAATGTATATAATTAAAATAATTAAAGATTTAATTAACATAACTTGATTTATTAATTAATAAAAAATCAAACTGATGAAGCGTTTTTAAAACTAATTGGTTTACATTTTCTAAATCGATTTTTTATGATTAAAAAGTTATAATAAATAAAACACTGTACATTATAAAGAGGTATTATCAATGACTAAACATGAACAAATCATAGCATACATAGAATCGTTAAATGTTGGCCAAAAAATTTCTGTTAGGAAAGTTGCCAAAGTAATGAAAGTATCTGAGGGGACTGCATATAGAGCTATAAAAGATGCCGGACAACTTGGGTTAGTAACTACCATTGATAGAGTAGGTACAGTACGTATTGATAAAAAGAATCGTGAGGAGATTGAGAACCTTACGTTTAAAGAAATTTTAAAAATCATTGATGGAGATATCATTGGTGGCAAAAATGGATTAACAAAAAGTGTTTCAAAATTTGCGATAGGTGCAATGGAACTAAAAGATGTGGTTAAATATTTAAGTCATCATACATTGTTAATCGTAGGTAATAGGCCTGATGTTCAGTTAGAAGCGCTAAAAAGAGGTAGTGGCGTACTTATTACTGGGGGTTTTAAAACAACACAAAAAATTATTGATTATGCTAATAATCATGAATTACCAATCCTGTCTTCAAATTATGATACATTTCTTGTAGCCAATATTATTAATAGAGCAATGTATAATCAAATGATTAGAAAAGAAATTTTAATAGTTGAAGATATAGTGAAACCAATTAATGATATGACGGTTATTTTTGATGAAATGGGTATTGAAGATTATAAATCACGTGCCAAAGTTACAGGTCATTCGAGGTTTCCAGTCGTAGATAAAGATTGGCGATTAGTTGGAATAGTTACGAGTAAGGAAGTCATTCAAATGAACTCGGATGATACCATTGCTAAAGTAATGACGAAACGTCCTATCAATGTTGAATTAAATACAACGGTAGCGAGTTGTGCTCACATTATGATTTGGGAAGGAATTGAGATATTACCCGTAACTCAGAATAAAAGAGCAATAGGTGTAATAACGAGAGATGACGTATTAAAAGCGATGCAACTTATTGGCAGACAACCTCAAATAGGTGAGACGATTAATGATCAAATAGCGAAACACATTACGATTTCACAAAGTGATATTTCGGTTGAGGTTTCTCCGTTATTAACCAATCAATATGGCACATTAAGTAAGGCTGTATTTGTCGCTATTATTGAAGAAACAATAAAGCATGAATTGCGAAAATATAAAAAGGTAGATGTTATGATTGAAAGTTTAAATATCATCTATATTAAAACTGTGCCAATTGAAGCATCAATTAGAGTTCAATATGACATGCTCGATGTTGGAAGGAACTTTGCTAAATTGGAAGTCGCGATGGTAAGTGGTAATGAAAAAGTCGCAAATGCAATGATAATTTGTCAGATGTTTGAGGATATACAAAGTATTTAATTTTAAAGTAATAAATCTAATTTAAGGAGATATAACAATGGTAGAAATTTTTAATGAAATCATGCAAAGAGTTAAAGAGGCAGAAACAATTATTATTCATAGACATGTGAGACCTGATCCAGATGCTTATGGCTCACAACTTGGATTAAAGTTATATCTTGAACGAAAATTCCCTAAAAAAAATGTCTATGCTGCAGGTGAAGCTGAACCATCATTATCATTTATAGGAGACTTAGATGAAATTGATGACAGTGTATATGGTGATGCACTTGTAATTGTATGTGATACTGCAAATGCACCACGTATTGATGATCAAAGATATCTAAATGGACAGTCATTAATTAAAATAGATCATCATCCTGCTACTGATCAATACGGTGATGTAAATTTTGTTAATACTGAAGCATCTTCTACAAGTGAAATTATATTTGATTTCATCGCACATTTTAATGATCTAAGTATAATTGATGAACATGTAGCTCGAGTATTGTACTTAGGTATTGTTGGAGACACAGGGCGATTCTTATTTAGTAATACATTACCCCATACAATGGAAGTTGCTAGTCAATTATTGGCATATCCATTCAATCATAATGTTGAATTAAATAAAATGTCCGAAAAAGATCCTAAGTTAATGCCTTTCCAAGGATATATTTTACAAAATTTTGAACTATCAGATTCACATGAATATTGTCAAATTAAAATAACTAATGATGTTTTAAAGCAGTTTGACATTCAGCCTAATGAAGCTTCTCAATTTGTAAATACAGTTGCGGATATTAGCGGTTTAAAAATATGGATGTTTGGTGTAGATGAGGGAGATCAAATTAGATGTCGTATTCGATCTAAAGGAATCACTATTAATGATGTCGCTAATCAATTTGGTGGGGGAGGCCACCCAAATGCATCAGGTGTGTCAGTCTATAGTTGGGATGAATTTGAAGAATTAGCACAAGCTTTACGTCAGAAATTATAAATTTAAGAAAGGAAGTCATTCATGGTTGCTCATTTAAATCTTCATACAGCATATGATTTATTAAATTCTAGTTTGAGAATCGATGATGTAGTTAAAAAAGCACAACATAATCATTATGATACATTAGCGATTACTGATACTAATGTCTTATATGGCTTCCCTAAATTTTATGATGCTTGTATTAAAGCCAATATTAAACCAATTTTTGGAATGACAGTTAACGTTACGGATGGTTTGTATACAATTGAGACTGTGATTTTAGCTATAAATAATGATGGCTTAAGATCACTATTTCAACTCTCTTCTGCAATTAAAATGAAGCAAAAAGACGTTATATCAGTTGAGTGGTTAAAAAAGTATTCAACAAATATTGCAATCATATTTAAGCAAGCAAATCAATCTCATTATTCTATAGTTGAACAATTTCAAAACCATCAAAATATATTTATAAATCATTCAAGCAACTTAGCATTTTATAATAATATAAAAGTGGTTTGGTTTGAAAATGCACGATACTTAAATCAAGAAGATGTTGAGACGATTCCAGCACTTGAAGCAATTAAAAATAATACTAAGATAGATTTGGTTAATGATATTGAAGATATTGGGGAACATTTTCCTAATCAAAATGAATTAGAAACATTAAATATAGACAGAGACGTATGGAATAATACGCTTGAACTAGCTAATTTATGTAGTGCAAGCATAGAATATCATCAAAATTTACTACCTAAATTCGATGCACCATCAGGTAGTTCCTCAAAAGAGTATTTATGGTCACAACTCCAATCAAGTTTAAAGAAGATGAAATTAAATCATGATGAACGCTATACAAAAAGATTAGAACATGAATATCGAGTTATAACTGAAATGGGTTTTGAAGACTACTTTTTAATTGTGAGTGATTTAATTCACTACGCTAAAACACATGATGTTATGGTTGGTCCTGGGCGGGGATCCTCAGCTGGTTCATTAGTTAGCTTCCTACTAGGCATTACTACAATAGATCCAATTAGATTTAATCTATTATTTGAACGTTTTTTAAATCCTGAACGTGTAACAATGCCAGATATAGATATTGATTTTGAAGACACGCGTAGGGAAAGAGTCATTCAATACGTTCAAGACAAATATGGAAAACATCGTGTTTCGGGTATTGTCACATTCGGACATTTATTGGCTAGGGCCGTTGCAAGAGATGTTGGTCGCATAATTGGATTTGATGATAAAACTTTAAATGAGATTTCTAAGTTAATACCTCATCAACTTGGCATAACTTTAGATAAGGCATATGAGGATGAGCGATTTAAGCAATTTGTACATAGAAATCATCGACATGAAAAGTGGTTTGAATTAAGTAAGAAATTAGAAGGCTTACCTAGACATACTTCAACACATGCAGCAGGTATTATTATTAACGATCAACCTCTATATAATTATGCACCACTAACATTGGGCGATACTGGTTTATTGACGCAATGGACGATGACAGAAGCAGAGCGAATTGGTCTACTTAAGATTGACTTTTTGGGGTTAAGAAATTTATCTATCATACATCAAATTATCACTCAAGTAAAAAAAGATTTAAATATTACTATAGAGATTGAAGAGATACCGTTTAATGATGTAGATGTATTTAAGTTATTATCTAGGGGAGATACAACTGGAATCTTCCAACTTGAATCCGAAGGTGTAAGAAAAGTATTAAAACGACTTCAGCCTGAACATTTTGAAGATATCGTTGCGGTTACGTCTTTATATAGACCAGGACCTATGGAAGAAATTCCAACTTATATTTCACGAAGACATAACGAAAGTGAAATTAAATACGTACATCCTGATTTAGAACCCATACTTAAAAATACGTATGGTGTAATAATCTATCAAGAACAAATTATGCAAATCGCTAGTCAATTTGCTAGCTTTAATTATGGACAAGCAGATATTCTACGTCGTGCCATGAGTAAAAAGAATAGAGCAGTTTTAGAAAGTGAAAGACAACATTTTGTCGAAGGTGCGATAAAAAATAAATATGATGAGAAGATAAGTAAACAAATATTTGATTTAATTCTAAAGTTTGCTGATTATGGATTTCCTAGAGCACATGCGGTAAGTTATTCAAAAATTGCATATATCATGGCATATTTGAAGGTTCACTATCCTAATTATTTTTATGCTAATATTTTAAGTAATGTCGTTGGTAATGAATCTAAAACAGCGGCCATAATTGATGAAGCTAAAAATCAAAAATTGAAAATTTTGCCTCCTAATATTAATGAAAGCCATTGGTATTATAGAGCAACTAAATCAAATATTTATTTATCCTTAGGTGCTATTAAAGGTGTTGGTTATCAGAGCGTTAAATCAATTGTTGATGAAAGGTATCAAAATGGTAAGTATAAAGATTTCTTTGATTTTACTAGACGAATATCAAATCGCGTAAAGACTAGAAAATTACTTGAATCATTAATTTTGGTAGGCGCTTTTGATACTTTTGGAAAAACACGTTCAACTTTATTAAGTTCTATTGATCAAGTTTTAGATGAAGTATCAAATGTAGAACAAAACGATTTATTAATGAATATTTTGACACCTAAACAATCTTACACTGATAAAGATGAATTTAGTGATCAAATGATTAGTAGTTACGAAATGGAATACTTGGGATTTTATGTTTCTAATCATCCAGTCGAAAAGCAATTTAATAAAAAGCAATATTTAGGTATCTATACACTAAGTAATGTTGTAAATCACAAACCTATTTTGGTTCAAGTAGATCAAATCAAACAAATAAGGACCAAGAATGGTCAAAATATGGCATTTTTAGTTCTAAATGATGGGCGACATACGATGGATGCAGTTTTATTTCCAGATAAATTCAAACGGTATGAAACTCAATTAAATGAGAGAGAAATGTATATTGTTTGGGGGAAATTTGAAAAGAGAAAACAACAATTGCAGCTCATTTTAAATCAAATGGATTCAGTTGAACATTTTGAAGTAACTAAAATGAATGGGGCATCTCAAATTATTTTAAGAAACATTCATAACTTAGATGAAATTAAACAAATTCTTAGTGATCATAAAAACAACCATATGATTAAAGTGAACATATATAATGAACAAACTGGAGAACTTGATTATTTAGGTAGTATGGATAAAACATCGAATGAAATTAAAACCTTTGTTGAGGCTTTTGATCCAAAAGATATAAGAATTTTATAACTTTTATGTATAAAAAAATTATGATATAGTAAACTGATGATTTATAAAATAAAGTCATCGGTTTATTTTATCTTAAAAAATTTTAAATGCAGAGAATATATATTCATTATACTGATGAACTTTCGATATTTTAGTAAATAAACAGGGGTTGATTTAATGTCTTTAAGAGATGATGCATTACAAATGCATAAAGAAAATCAAGGTAAGTTGGAAATTACACCTAATATCAAAGTTACTAATAAAGAAGAATTAAGTTTAGCCTATTCACCAGGCGTAGCAGAACCATGTAAAGAAATACATGAAGATCCAAGAACTGTATATGATTACACGATTAAAAGAAATACTGTGGCTGTTGTTACTGATGGCACTGCAGTTTTAGGTTTAGGTAATATTGGTGCCCCAGCTAGTATTCCTGTTATGGAAGGTAAAGCTGTTCTTTTTAAAAGTTTTGCAGGTATAAACGGTGTACCTATCGCTTTAGATACTAAAGATACAGAAGAAATTATTAGAACAGCTAAATTAATTTCACCTAATTATGGAGGAATTAATCTAGAAGATATTTCAGCACCAAGATGTTTTGAAATAGAAGATCGTCTTAAAAAAGAAACTAATATTCCAGTTTTCCATGATGATCAACATGGTACAGCGATTGTTACTATGGCTGGTTTAATCAATGCACTAAGAATTGTTGATAAAGATTTATCTGAAATTAAAGTTGTGTTAAATGGTGCAGGGGCAGCAGGTATTGCAATTGTTAAATTATTAGATTCTTACGGTGTCAGAAATATGATAATGTGCGATTCAAGAGGTGCTATTTTTGAAGGTCGACCTTATGGTATGAATGACACTAAGGATTATGTAGCTAAATTCACAAACAAAGACAAAATTGAAGGTTCATTACAAGATGTAATTAAAGATGCTGATGTATTTATAGGTGTTTCAGTTGCTAACTTACTATCAAAAGACATGGTTAAATCAATGGCGGATGATGCAATCATCTTTGCAATGGCTAACCCAGATCCAGAAATCAAGCCCAATGATGCTAAAGAAGCAGGCGCTAAAGTTGTAGGAACAGGTCGTTCAGATTTTCCGAACCAAATTAATAATGTACTTGCGTTCCCAGGTATTTTTAGAGGTGCATTAGACACTGAATCAACACATATAAATGAAGATATGAAGAAAGCGGCGGTTGAAGCGATTGCTAATCTTATAGATGAAGATGAGTTGAATCCGGATTATTGTATTCCTGGTCCTTTCGATAAAAGGGTAGCTCCTTCAGTTGCACGTGAAGTTGCAAAAGTAGCAATGGAAACTGGCGTGGCAAGAATTGAAGTGGATCCTCAAAAAGTTTATGACAAAACAATGCAATTAACAGACTTGAAATAACCTAGAATTGCAACAATTTTAATAAAAAACAAAGACATGTATTATTTCTAACTCATATTTTATGTTCGATCATATATTAAATTGAGATGTAATAAATTAAGGTTGTATGATTAGGTGGAGGTTTACGAATGTTTAAAGACTTTTTTAATCGTAGTAGTAAAAAACGAAAATATTTAACAGTTCAAGATTCAAAACAAAATGAAGTACCAGCAGGTATTATGACTAAATGTCCAAAATGCAAAAAAATAATGTATACAAAAGAATTAAATGAGAATTTAAATGTATGTTTTAATTGTGATCACCATATTGCATTACCTGTATATAAGAGAATTGAAGCAATCACTGATGAAAATAGTTTCGTTGAATTTGATAAAGGAGTGACATCAGCAAATCCTTTAGACTTTCCTGGATATCAAGAAAAAATTGAAAAAGACCAACAAAAAACTGATTTAAGCGAAGCGGTTGTAACCGGTACTGCCAAACTAGATGGTGTTCAATTTGGTGTAGCTGTTATGGATGCTAGATTTAGAATGGGAAGTATGGGTTCAGTTGTTGGTGAGAAAATATGTCGAATTATTGATTATGCAACAGAACATAGACTACCATTCATATTATTTTCTGCAAGTGGTGGTGCTAGGATGCAAGAAGGTATTATTTCATTGATGCAAATGGGTAAAACGAGTGTTTCACTGAAACGTCACTCAGATGCCGGATTATTATATATTTCTTATCTTACGCATCCAACAACTGGTGGTGTTTCTGCTAGTTTTGCATCTGTTGGGGATATCAATTTAAGTGAACCTAAAGCCTTAATTGGATTTGCTGGTCGACGTGTTATTGAGCAAACTATTAATGAGAAACTTCCAGATGATTTCCAAACTGCAGAGTTTCTTCTTGAGCATGGTCAACTTGATAAAGTTGTTCACCGTAAAGAGATGAAAGAAACACTTGCTCAATTATTAAAATTGCACCAAGAGGTGAATAAAGATGCTTGATTTTGAAAAACCACTTTTTGAAATAAAAAATAAAATTGAATCTCTTAAGCAATCTCAAGAAAAAAATGATGTAGATTTACAAGATGAAATTGATTTACTTGAAGCATCACTTGAAAGGGAAACCAAAAAAATATATACCAATCTTAAGTCTTGGGATAGAGTGCAAATTGCTCGTCTCCAAGAACGACCTACGACATTAGACTATATTCCATATATCTTCGATTCATTTATTGAATTACATGGAGATCGTAATTTTAGAGATGACCCTGCAATGATTGGTGGAATTGGGTATTTAAACGGTACCCCTGTTACAGTTATAGGCCAACAAAGAGGTAAAGATACTAAGGATAATATATATCGAAACTTTGGTATGGCGCATCCTGAAGGTTATCGTAAAGCATTGAGATTAATGAAACAAGCTGAGAAATTTAATAGACCTATTTTTACTTTCATTGATACTAAAGGTGCTTATCCAGGTAAAGCTGCTGAAGAACGCGGACAAAGTGAATCTATTGCTAGAAACTTAGTTGAGATGGCATCTCTAACAGTGCCAGTGATAGCTATCGTTATCGGCGAAGGTGGTAGTGGTGGTGCACTAGGAATTGGGATAGCCAATCGAATTATGATGCTTGAAAACAGTACGTATTCTGTCATTTCCCCAGAGGGAGCAGCGGCACTGTTATGGAAAGATAGCTCATTAGCAAAAATGGCTGCCGAAACTATGAAAATTACTGCAAAAGATTTACATCATTTAAACGTTATTGATAGTGTTATTGATGAACCTTTAGGTGGTGCACACAATAATATAGAACAACAAGCTATTGATATTAAGCAAGCATTCGTAAATCATTTAGAACAACTTCAACAACAAAGTGCTGATGAATTAGTTGAAGATAGATTTAATAAGTTTAGAAATATCGGTGCTTTTATTGAAAAATAGCTGGGCTGGTACACATACAAATTAATATTTAAAATTACTTTGAAAAACACAGTTGCAAATTAAGTTGTGAAGGAACCTTTATTATATTTTCCTAGCTGTAGTTTTCCTTATAAGGGTGAAACAATTGATTCTTGGTGAATATTGTTCACCCCTTTTTTATTGCAAAAGGAAAAATTGTTTGTAAAACGTTTACATGTATTTTGTGCACCTATATTGATGGAACACTAAAAAAAATTATGGTAATTTATTATTAAAGAGAAATATAGTTAGGAAAGGGAATGTCGTCATGAAGAAAATTGCGGTTTTAACTAGTGGTGGAGATTCACCAGGAATGAATGCTGCTGTTAGAGCAGTTGTGCGTAAGGCGATTTATAACAACATTGAAGTTTATGGAATTTATCAAGGTTATCAAGGATTACTTGATGACAATATTCATAAACTTGAATTGGGTTCAGTAGGGGATACAATTCAACGTGGAGGAACTTTCCTTTACTCTGCAAGATGTCCACAATTCAAAGAGGCGAGTGTAAGACAAAAAGGTATAGAGAATTTACACAAACGTGGTATTGAGGGACTAGTAGTAGTTGGGGGAGATGGCAGTTACCGAGGTGCCCAACGTATTAGTGAAGAGACGAAAGATATTAAAACAATAGGAATTCCAGGTACTATTGATAATGATATTAATGGTACTGACTTCACTATTGGGTTTGACACAGCGTTGAACACAATTATTGATAGTGTAGACAAGATTAGAGACACTGCTTCAAGTCATGCTAGAACCTTTATTGTAGAAGTTATGGGACGTGATTGTGGTGATTTAGCATTATGGGCTGGCTTATCAGTCGGTGCTGAAACAATATTAGTTCCTGAAGTCAATACAGATATTAAAGATATTGCCGAAAAAATAGAAAAAGGTATCAAACGAGGTAAAAAACACTCAATCGTCATGGTAGCTGAGGGCAGTATGAGTGGCCAAGAATGCGCGGATCAATTAATGAAATATATTAATGTTGATGCACGTGTGTCTGTACTGGGCCATATCCAACGTGGTGGTAGCCCATCAGGTACTGACAGAGTATTAGCTTCACGCTTAGGTGGTTACGCCGTTGATTTATTAATACAAGGTCATTCTGGACATGGAGTAGGTATTATGAATAACAAATTGACTGCCACACCATTTGATGAAATTTTCAATGGTAACGACCATAAATTCAATACTGATATTTATGAATTAGCGAAAGAGTTATCTATTTAATTTAGGAGGCTTTTTAAAATGAGAAAGACTAAAATTGTATGTACAATTGGACCTGCATCAGAGTCTGAGGAAATGTTAGAAAAATTAATGAAAGCTGGTATGAACGTAGCGCGTTTGAATTTCTCTCATGGTAGTCATGAAGAGCATAAAGCACGTATTGATACGATTCGTAAAGTAGCTGATAAATTAGGTAAAACAATTGGTATCCTATTAGATACTAAAGGACCTGAAATTCGTACTCATGACATGAAAGATGGCTTAATTATGCTTGAAAAAGGCAAAGAAGTTATTGTTAGTATGTCTCAAGTTGAAGGTACACCTGAAAAATTCTCAGTAACTTATGAAGATTTAATCAACGATGTTCAAGTAGGTTCTTACATTTTACTTGATGATGGTTTAGTTGAACTACAAGTAAAAGACATCGATAAAACAAAAGGCGAAGTTAAATGTGATATCTTAAATACTGGTGAATTAAAAAATAAAAAAGGCGTAAATTTACCAGGTGTAAAAGTTAATTTACCAGGTATTACTGATAAAGATGCTGATGATATCTTATTTGGTATCAAAGAAGATGTTGATTATATCGCAGCAAGCTTTGTACGACGTCCAAGTGATGTCTTAGATATTCGTGAAATTCTTGAAAGAGAAAATAATCATAATATCACTATTTTCCCTAAAATTGAAAACCAAGAAGGTATTGATAATATAGAAGAAATATTAGAAGTGTCTGATGGTTTAATGGTAGCTCGTGGTGACATGGGTGTTGAAATTCCACCAGAATCTGTACCAATTGTACAAAAAGATTTAATCAGAAAATGTAATAAACTAGGTAAACCAGTTATCACAGCTACTCAAATGTTAGATTCAATGCAACGAAATCCTCGTGCGACAAGAGCGGAAGCTAGTGACGTTGCTAACGCAATTTATGATGGTACTGACGCAGTTATGCTTTCTGGTGAAACTGCTGCTGGTTTATATCCAGAAGAGGCTGTTAAAACAATGAGAAATATTGCGATTTCTGCTGAAGCGGCACAAGATTATAAAAAATTATTATCAGACCGTACTAAACTAGTAGAAACTTCATTAGTGAATGCTATTGGTGTTTCAGTTGCACATACTGCTTTAAATTTAAAAGTTAAAGCTATTGTTGCAGCAACTGAAAGTGGTTCAACTGCAGTAACTATTTCTAAATATCGTCCACATTCTGATATCATTGCGGTTACCCCTAGCGAGCACACTGCACGTCAACTTGCTTTAGTTTGGGGTGCATATCCTGTAATTAAAAAAGGTCGTAAAACTACTGATGACCTATTAAATAATGCAGTTGCTACAGCAGTAGAAACTGGAAGAGTTACAAATGGTGATTTAATTATTATTACTGCCGGTGTACCTACTGGTGAAAAAGGTACAACTAATATGATGAAATTACATTTAGTTGGAGATGAAATTGCAAAAGGACAAGGTGTCGGTCGTGGATCAGTAGTTGGTAAAACTGTAGTTGCTAACAGTGCTAGTGATTTAGAAGGCGTAGATTTAAGTGAATCAGTTATTGTTACTAATTCTGTAGATGAGACATTAGTGCCTTATATTGAGCAAGCAGTTGGATTAATTACAGAAGAAAATGGTATCACGTCACCAAGTGCGATTATTGGACTTGAAAAAGGTATTCCAACAATTATAGGTGTTGAAAATGCTACTAAAGAATTAAAAGATGGTATTTTAGTAACAGTAGATGCTGCTCAAGGTAAAATATTTGAAGGGTATGCTAACGTACTTTAATTCATTATTATAAATGATGGCTAACTTAATAAGATAAGAGAGCCAGAACAGATAATATTTCAAAGCGATATTGCAAATTCGCAATAGTTGATTAAACTGGGAATAAGCTCGTGAAGAGTTTTTCTCAGTTTTTTCATTTCACTAGAAAGAAATTCATTAAATGAGAATTTCAAATAGGAAAGTTAATTGAGTTATAAAATTTCATTTTGAATAAGGTTATAATTTGTGGTAATATAACATGGATTAATTGAGATATACTATTATAAGAAGGTTTAATTATTATGAAAGAAAATTTTTGGAGTGAATTACCACGTCCTTTTTTTATTTTAGCACCTATGGAGGACGTTACTGATACCGTTTTTCGACATGTTGTAAGTGAGGCTGCTAGACCTGATGTTTTTTTCACTGAATTTACAAACACTGAGAGTTATTGCCATCCGGAAGGTATTCATAGCGTTCGTGGAAGATTGACATTCAGTGAAGATGAACAGCCTATGGTAGCACATATATGGGGCGATAAACCCGAACAGTTTAGAGAAATGAGTTTTGGTTTAGCTGAAATGGGTTTTAAAGGTATAGATTTAAATATGGGATGTCCAGTAGCTAATGTCGCAAAGAAAGGTAAAGGTTCTGGTTTAATATTGAGACCTGAAACAGCTGCTGAGATTATTCAAGCTACTAAAGCTGGTGGATTACCTGTTAGTGTCAAAACCCGTTTAGGTTATTATGATATTGAAGAGTGGAAAGATTGGTTAAAACACGTTTTTAAACAAGATATCGCAAATTTATCTATACATCTTCGAACACGCAAAGAGATGAGTAAAGTAGATGCGCATTGGGAATTAATCGCAGCAATTAAACAATTAAGAGATGATATCGCACCTAATACATTACTAACGATTAATGGAGATATTCCAGATAGACAAACTGGACTTGAACTTGCCATGAAATATGGTGTTGACGGCGTGATGATAGGTAGAGGGATCTTTAATAATCCGTTTGCTTTTGAAAAAGAACCCCGTGAACATACTAGTAAAGAACTATTGAATTTGTTTAGATTGCATTTATCATTGTTTGAGAAATATTCAAATGATGAAAGTCAACAATACAAAAGTTTAAGAAGATTTTTTAAGATTTATGTGAAGGGGATTAAAGGAGCTAGTCAATTACGTCATCAATTAATGAGTACAGAATCGGTTGATGAAGCACGCGATTTATTAGATGAATTTGAGTCTAAAATTGAAGAAGATATAAATTAATTTTCTAAAACATTAGATATAGTTATTAGATAATAGGTTTATTATAAAAACAAGCCAGTAAATGAATTTTTATGTTAATTCATTTACTGGCTATTATAATCATTTAAGAATTTTAAATTATTTATTATTCTTAGCAACTTGTCTATATCTCAAATACATTAAACCTAGTAATATAAACCATATTGGAGTTAAGAAAATAGCATTTCTAGTTGTTTCATTTACAAATAATAAACAAAATACTAAGAAGAAGAATACTAATATTGCGTAACCCATATATTTACCACCAGGAAGTTTATAAGATACAGTTTTATGTAGCTCAGGATTTTTTCTGTGATAATTAATATAAGCAATAATAATTAATGCCCATACGATAATAAATAATACAGTCGAAATTGTTGTTACATAAGTAAACACTAACGTAGCATTCGGGAAGATGTAGTTTAATAATGCTGTTACTAATAATAATGCAGATGAACCAATAATAGCAAAATGAGGAACACCATTTTTATTAGTACTTCTAAAGATAGGTGGTGCTTGATCTTGTTCTGATAAACCAAATAACATACGACTGTTTGAGAATATACCACTATTACAAGATGATGCTGCAGCAGTTAATACTACAAAGTTGATCAATCCAGCAGCGAAAGGAATACCAATTAATGAGAATAATCTAACAAATGGACTTTCACTAGGGTCAACTTTATCCCAAGGAATAATAGACATAATTACCGCTAATGCACCAACGTAGAATACTAAAATTCTTAACGGTACAGCATTGATAGCTTTTGGAATTGTTTTCTGAGGATCTTTAGTTTCTCCTGCAGTTACACCAATCATTTCAATACCAACAAATGAGAACAATGCCATTTGGAATGACATAAAGAACCCAGATGCTCCGTGAGTAAAGATGCCATGTTTATATAAATTTGTAAAACTCGCATGTCCAAATTGTGTTTTATATGCCATTAAAATCATGACTAAACCTACAACGATTAAAGCGATGATAGTTATAATTTTAATAATAGCGAACCAGAATTCTAATTCACCAAATAATTTAGCACTAAGCAAATTAAATAGCATTAATATAAGCACACAGAATAGTGCACTAATCCAGTTTGGAATTGCAGGGAACCAGAAACTAACATATTTAGCAACAGCAGTTACTTCAGCCATACCTGTTATAATCCAGCACAACCAATAAGTCCAACCAGTTACAAAACCAGCAAACGGTCCTATGTATTCATTTGTCACATCGGCGAAAGATTTGAAGCGAGTATTTTGAATTATAATCTCACCTAAGCCTCTCATAAACATGAACAACATGAAACCTATAATAATATAAGTTAATAGAATAGATGGACCAGTCATTGCTATTGTTTGACCTGCTCCCAAGAATAATCCGGTACCTATAGCGCCACCAATAGCAATCAATTGCACATGACGATTACTCAATCCTCTTTGTAATTTTTCTTCAGCCATAAGACAACTCCCTTACATTTAATTAATATTATTATGCACTTATAAATTCAATTCGACAATTATTTTTCGAATTTTTTCTAAAAATCCCTCTAAATTTAGATTAAATAATTGTAATCAAGCTTGATAATTAAATTGAAATTTTCAATATTTTCTCATTAATTACATAATTTAAATTGGAATGAAAGCTTATATAATGGCGTTTATTGGGCGTTTAAGTAAAGATAAGTTTAAAAATTTAAAGTTAAATAGCATTTATTGAACGATATATAATCGTTCACAAAAGTTATCACATTGGCTATAATAGTATTTGAAAGCCATTACATTATGTATAAGAAAAGGGGAATTACTTATGGCAGAATTACAAAAAGGTTTAGAAGGGGTAATTGCAGCTGAAACTAAAATCAGTTCAATTATTGATAGTCAATTAACGTATGCGGGATACGATATTGATGATTTAGCAGAAAATGCATTGTTCGAAGAAATAGTGTTTTTATTATGGAATTATAGATTGCCTACTCAAGATGAATTAGATGCATTAAGAGAAAAATTTAATCATTATATGACTTTAAACCCAAGAGTTTATAAGCATTTTGAAGAATACGCAACTGATAATGTGCACCCTATGACGGCACTACGTACATCTGTATCATATATTGCTCATTTTGATCCTGATGCTGAAAATGAAACAGAAGAAAATAGAAAAGAAAGAGCAATACGTATTCAAGCGAAAATTGCATCTTTAGTTACAGCATTTGCGCGTGTTCGTGAAGGTAAAGAACCTGTTAAACCTAATCCTGATTTAAGTTATGCAGCTAACTTCTTATATATGTTAAGAGGAGAATTACCAACAGATACTGAAGCTGAAGCATTTAATAAAGCATTAGTGTTACATGCTGACCATGAACTTAATGCTTCTGCATTTACTGCACGTTGTGCCGTATCGTCTTTATCTGATATGTACTCTGGTATTGTAGCTGCAGTAGGTTCATTAAAGGGACCTTTACATGGTGGAGCAAATGAACAAGTAATGAGCATGCTTGCTGATGTTAAATCAGTTGATGAGGTTGATGCTTATTTAGATGAAAAATTCAAAAATAAAGAAAAAATCATGGGATTCGGTCATAGAGTATACAAAGACGGAGATCCAAGAGCCAAATATTTACGTGAGATGAGCCGAAAAATCACTTCTGAAACTGGTAGAAGTGAATTATATGATATTTCAATAGCTATTGAGAAACGTATGAAAGAAGAAAAAGGACTTATTCCTAATGTCGATTTCTTTAGTGCTACTGTATATCATAGTATGGATATTCCACACGATTTATTCACGCCAATTTTCGCGGTAAGTCGTACATCTGGTTGGACAGCACATATTCTAGAACAATATCGTGATAATAGAATAATGCGTCCTAGAGCTAATTACGTCGGTGAAACAAATCGTAAGTATTTACCAATTGAAGAAAGATAAATTATAAACTTTAATAGATTTCACAATATTTGGAGGTAAAATTATGTCAACTGAAAAAATTACTAGAATTAACGATGGATTAAATGTACCTAATGAACCAATTATTCCTTTTATTATTGGTGATGGTATTGGCCCAGATATTTGGAAAGCAGCGAGTCGCGTTATTGATGCGGCTGTTGAAAAAGCATATAACGGCGAAAAACGTATTGAATGGAAAGAAGTATTAGCAGGTCAAAAAGCTTTTGATAAAACTGGTGAATGGTTACCTCAAGAAACGCTTGATACGATTAAAGAATATTTAATCGCTATTAAGGGACCTTTAACTACACCAATTGGTGGTGGTATTCGTTCATTAAATGTTGCATTACGTCAAGAATTAGACCTATTTACATGCTTACGTCCAGTTCGTTGGTTCAAAGGTGTTCCTTCACCAGTTAAACGTCCACAAGATGTTGATATGGTTATCTTCCGTGAAAATACTGAAGATATTTATGCAGGTATCGAATTTAAAGAAGGTACTGATGAAGTTAAAAAAATCATTGATTTCTTACAAAATGAAATGGGTGCTACTAACATTCGCTTCCCAGAAACTTCAGGTATTGGTGTGAAACCAGTTTCTAAAGAAGGTACTGAACGTTTAGTTAGAGCTGCAATTCAGTATGCAATCGATAATAACCGTAAAACTGTTACGCTTGTTCATAAAGGTAATATTATGAAATTCACCGAAGGCGCATTTAAGCAATGGGGCTATGATGTAGCTCATAATGAATTTGCTGATAAGGTATTTACTTGGCAACAATACGATGAAATTGTTGAAAAAGATGGTAAAGATGCAGCAAATCAAGCTCAAGAAAAAGCTGAACAAGATGGAAAGATCATTATTAAAGATTCTATCGCTGACATTTTCTTACAACAAATTTTAACTCGTCCAGCAGAACATGATGTAGTTGCTACAATGAATTTAAATGGTGACTATATTTCGGATGCTTTAGCAGCTCAAGTGGGCGGAATTGGAATTGCACCTGGTGCAAACATTAACTATGAGTCAGGACACGCTATTTTCGAAGCAACACATGGTACTGCACCTAAGTATGCTGGTTTAAACAAAGTTAACCCATCTTCTGAATTATTAAGTTCAGTTCTAATGTTAGAACATTTAGGTTGGCAAGAAGCCGCTGATAAGATTACTGATGCAATTGAAGCTACTATTGCTTCTAAAGTTGTAACTTATGATTTTGCTCGTTTAATGGATGGTGCTACTGAAGTATCAACTTCAGAATTCGCTGATGAGTTAATTAAAAACTTAAAGTAATTTATTTACACATTAATAATTTAAAACTTTAAAAAATCAATAGATTGATGATGCATGGCACTAATGTAGTAGTTAACACAATAACGCAAGTTTTAAGGGATTCTCAATCTTAACAATTTTTAATAAAAGTGGAACAGTGAATTTAAATTAAATTCTGTTCCGCTTTTTTATTATAAAGTAAAGCAAATAACTATAATTTGTTAATAATTTTTTAAAAATAAATAAATAAATACTCAATATTTGGAAAATAATCATATGATTGTTAAGATTATGTAAATTTAATATGTTGTATGTTATTTTTGTTTTAACTTCCGTTATAATGAAATTGAAATGTTATATTAATTCAGGGAGGCACATTATGTCACAAAAAGTATTAGTGGTTGACGATGAGCAATCAATTGTAACTTTACTTAAATATAATCTTGAAACGGCTGGTTACATCGTTGAGGTAGCTTACGATGGTGAAGAGGCTTTGGAAAAGGTGAATGAAATTCAACCAGAACTTGTCGTTTTAGATGTAATGTTACCTAAGAAAGATGGTATTGAAGTATGTAAAACAATACGTTCTGATAAAAATTTAGTACCTATTTTAATGTTAACTGCAAAAGATGATGAATTTGATCGTGTATTAGGATTAGAATTAGGTGCCGATGATTATATGACAAAACCTTTTTCTCCTAGAGAAGTAGTGGCGAGAGTTAAAGCTATCTTGAGAAGATCGAAATTTGCTAGTGAAATTGAAAAAGAAGATGTTGATGATGAGGATATATTGATTGAAAATATTAGAATCAGACCTGAATTCTTTGAGGTATATAAAGATGATGAATTATTAGAACTCACTCCTAAAGAATTTGAACTATTGTTGTATCTAATAGAAAGACAAGGGCGAGTAATCACTCGAGAGCACATGTTAAATTCAGTATGGAATTATGAATTCGCAGGCGATTCTCGAATTGTTGATGTTCATATAAGTCATTTAAGAGACAAACTCGAAGAGAATCCGAAACAACCTAAATTAATTAAAACTGTTCGTGGACTCGGTTATAAATTAGAGAGACCTAAAGCTTAATGCTTAAATTTCATCATAGATTATTATTGCTATTAAGCACAATTACTATAATCAGTTTTATTGGTTTAGGCGTCATTATTCATCATACAATTTATCAAATATTATCAACAGCTCAGGTTAGGGAACTCAAACATGTATCTGAAAATTTTTTGAAATTAAACAAGCAAAATGAGAATAATGAAATTAAAAATATTTCAGCTAATCAAAATTTAATTGTTAGAATTTCTGAAAATGGTAAAGTGATATACCAAATTGGTAACCAAAATAAAATAAATGATAACATTGATAATGAAGCTAATCCATCAAATATCATTTATAAAAGAGAAAATGGTCAGGTTAGATACACATTTAAAACAACTGTCAATGACAAAACGATATACATAAGTGGGATGAATACTGAGATTCTTGAATTACAAAAAAGTATGTGGAAGTATTTATCTTTAATAGGAATTATTGTTCTTTTAGCGATTTATTTAGCTGTTAGAAGTATCAATCGTACATATATTAGACCGATTAATGAAGTGACTTATGCTACCTCGTTAATTGCAGATGGATATTATCATGTTAGAGTACCTGAAAGCAATGTTAAGGAGACAAAAGCGCTATTTATCACAACTAACGATCTTGCAAGACGTTTACAGAAGCTTAATAATAAACAAAAAATGCAATCAAATCGATTAAAAACAACATTAGAAAATATACCAAGTTCAGTATTAATGATTGACAAACATGGTGAAATTGTGGTGGCCAATCATGCGTACTATGAGTTGTTTAGGCCAAACGGTAAGGTTGAAAATAAAAACTATACATCATATTTAGATCCTAAAATTCAACAATTAATTCTAGAAAGTTTTAAAACTGAAAAGCCATTATATGATCAGATAGAAATTTTATTAAATAATGTTCATCATAAATATTTTGATTTGTCATGTGTTCCAATACTAAGTAAATCTAAGAAAAAGTTACAAGGTATGGTTGTAGTAATGCATGACATTACAAATTTGAAAAAATTGGAAAACTTGCGTCGGGAGTTTGTTGCAAATGTATCTCATGAGCTTAAAACACCTATTACATCTATTAAAGGCTTCGCTGAAACACTCATCGAAGGTGCGAAAAATGATGAAGAATCACTTGATATGTTCTTAAATATTATTTTAAAAGAATCTAATCGTATTGAGTCTCTCGTTATGGATTTATTGGATTTATCACATATCGAACAACAAACAGAGATAGAAACAGCATTTATGAATTTATCAGAGCTTGCTTACACAACTATTGATAATTTACAAAACCAGGCAAGATATAAAAATATTAAAATAGTATCCGAAATAGAAAAAGATGTCATTATAGAAGCACATGAAAACAAAATTGCACAAGTCATTACTAATTTACTATCAAATGCAATTAATTATTCACTTGAGAATAATGAGGTTATTGTAAGAGTGTATAGAGAAGGACATGAAGTAAATTTAGAAATACAAGACTTTGGTATTGGAATAGATAAAAGTGATCAAAAGCATATTTTTGAAAGATTTTATCGGGTGGATAAAGCAAGAAGTAGAGATTCAGGTGGTACAGGTTTAGGTTTATCTATAACAAAACATATAGTAGAGGCACACCATGGAACGATTAATGTCGAAAGCAATATTGGTGAGGGCTCGCTATTTAAAGTTTCATTTTTAGATGAACAAGAATAATATCATTCAATTAAGAATGACTATAATATCGAGGTACAAGAACTTTTATTTTGATTAATAATTAATACTATTATTTTAAGGCCTTTCGTATACTTGAACCAAAAATTTGGTTGAGGATATGAAAGTGCCTTTTTTATTTAAATAATAAGTAATGTAGAGTGTGAAAAGTTATTGTATAAACCATACATTCGTTATGGCACAGGTTATATGCTAAAATATAATAAAATCACACTGGAGGTATACGCTTTGAATAAATTAGTTTTAATTGATGGTAATAGTTTAAGTTTTAGAGCATTTTATGCATTACCACTACTTTCTAACAAAGCAGGAATACATACGAATGCAGTATACGGTTTTGCTATGTTATTGGAAAAGATTATAAGAAAAGAACAACCAACACACTTTTTAGTTGCGTTTGACGCCGGCAAAACAACATTTAGACATTCAAAATTTAGTGAATACAAAGGCGGAAGACAGAGTACCCCACCTGAGTTAAGCGAACAGTTCCCATACATTCGACAATTATTAGATACTTACCATATAAAGCACTATGAGTTAGAAAATTATGAGGCTGATGATATTATAGGCACATTAAGTAAAGAAGCTAACGAGCAAGGGTTTGAAACGATTATTGTTACTGGTGATCGAGATTTGACACAGTTAGCAACTGATAATGTTACAATTTATTACACTAAGAAAGGTGTAACAGATGTTGATCATTATACTCCAGAATTCATTAATGAAAAATATGATGGACTTAACCCAAGTCAAATTATAGATATGAAAGGACTTATGGGTGACACATCTGATAACATCCCTGGCGTTGCTGGTGTAGGTGAAAAGACGGCTATCAAATTATTGAAACAATTCAATACTGTTGAAGGTGTTTATGACAATATAGAATCTGTTTCAGGAAAAAAATTAAAGGAAAAACTTGAAAACAGTCGTGAAGATGCATTTATGAGTAAAGAATTAGCAACAATTAATAAAGATAGCCCAATTGAAGTTGCATTACAAGATACTAAGTTAGAAAATCAAGATGATAATAAAGATATAATTGAATTATTCAAAAAGTTAGAATTCAAACAATTATTATCTGATATAGATAGTAATAATACTGAAGAGAATCACGAGGATAAAGTCATTGAAGTGAGTAATGATTTTAACAACATAAATTTTAAAGAATTAAAAGAAGCTGTGATTCACATCGAAGTAGATGGTACCAATTACTTACAGGATACAATTTTAAAATTTGGATTTTATGATGGAGTGGACCATGTTGTAATAGCTTCCGATCAACTAAAGGAATATCCTGAATTGATTAAATGGCTAGAGAATGATACTACAGAAAAAATTGTTTATGATGCTAAAAAAACATACGTTGTTGCACATAGATTAGATATAGATATAAAAAATATTGTATTTGATGTTATGTTAGCAAGTTATATTATTGATCCATCGAGAACGATAGATGATGTAAATTCTGTAGTAAGTAATTATAATCAAAATTTTGTTCAAGATGATATTTCAATTTATGGCAAAGGGAAAAAGCGACATGTTCCAGAAGACGCAATTTTAAATAAGCATATTGCTACAATCACAGAGGCAATTTATGCCTGCAAACCTGAAATGGTTGCTGAATTAGAATCGCACCAACAAATTGATCTATTGTTAAATTTAGAACTTCCACTTGCACGTATTTTAAGTGAAATGGAAGAAACAGGAATTTATACGGATATTAATGATTTAAAACAAATGCAGTCTGAAATTCAAGAAAAATTAGATTTACTAATAAGTAATATTCACGAAGCGGCTGGGGAAGAATTTAACATTAACTCTCCTAAACAATTAGGTGTAGTATTATTTGAAACACTAGAACTACCTGTCATTAAAAAAACAAAAACTGGATATTCTACTGCAGTTGATGTGTTGGAGCAGTTACAAGGTCAGCACCCAATCATTGACTATATACTTGAATATCGTCAATTATCAAAATTACAATCCACTTATGTAGAGGGATTACAAAAAGTCATAAGTAAAGATAACAGAATTCATACTCGCTTCAATCAAACATTAGCACAAACTGGTCGTTTATCAAGTGTAGATCCTAATTTACAAAATATACCTGTCCGTCTTGAAGAAGGACGTAAGATTAGAAAAGCTTTTAAGCCTACTTCAAATGATAGCGTGATATTATCAGCTGATTACTCTCAAATTGAATTACGTGTACTTGCTCATATTACCCAAGATGAAAGTATGAAAGAAGCATTTATCAATGAAAGAGATGTTCATACTGCTACTGCGATGAAAGTATTTGATGTAGAAGCGAATGAAGTTAACGCTTTAATGAGAAGACAAGCTAAAGCTGTTAACTTTGGAATAGTATATGGTATTAGTGATTATGGTTTGAGCCAGAGCTTAAACATTACTCGAAATAAAGCAAAATCATTTATAGATGATTATTTGGAAAGTTTCCCAGGTGTAAAACAATACATGTCTGATATTGTTAAAGATGCGAAAGCAGATGGATTTGTTGAAACATTATTGCACCGCCGTAGATATATACCAGATATTAATAGTAGAAACTTTAATTTGAGAGGTTTTGCTGAACGTACGGCAATGAATACTCCAATACAGGGTAGTGCAGCAGATATTATTAAATTAGCAATGGTAGAATTTGATAGACAAATTAAACGAACGTCATATCATGCTCAATTATTACTACAAGTACATGATGAATTAATTTTCGAAGTACCTGCAAATGAAGTTGAAGATTTTAGTTTATTTGTTGAGGAAATTATGGAACACGCATTACAATTAGATGTGCCGTTAAAAGTAGATTCCAACTATGGATCTACATGGTATGATGCAAAATAGAAAGAGGAATTAGAAATGCCAGAATTACCAGAGGTTGAACACGTTAAAAGAGGTATAGAGCTATATATATTGAATGCAACTATTAAAAGTGTGACATTTTCAAACAAAGTTATTGAGGGTAAACAACAAGGAAAAGAGACAATTATTAAAGAAATTAATTTGGATGGTTTCAGATTGAATAGTGAAAGTTTTAAAATAAAATCCGTTGATAGAAGAAGTAAATATATTGTTTTCACTATTGAAAAAAATAACAACCAGCGTATTATATTAAGTCATTTAGGTATGGCAGGCGGATTTTTTATTGTCGATAAATTATCAGATATTAGTACACCTAACTATCGAAAACATTGGCATGTTGTGTTTCATTTAGATAATGGTAAACAACTTGTTTATTCTGATATTAGACGATTTGGTGAACTAAGAAATCTGGCTACTTATAATGATTATCCAGCTTTTCTTGAAATTGCGCCTGAACCTTTTGATGACAATGCATTAAACTATTTTTTAGACCGGATTAAACTTAAGAAATACCAAAACAAACCTATTAAACAAATGTTGCTTGATCATAAAATGATAGCAGGTTGTGGAAATATTTATGCATGTGAAGCGTTATTTAGAGCAGGCGTTTTACCTGAGAGAAAAGTAAAAGATGTATCTAATCAAGAACGACAAATGTTATTTTATTATGTTCAAGAAGTATTAAATGAGGGTATAAATAATGGCGGTACTAGCATTTCTGATTATCGTCATGCTGATGGCAAAACAGGAGAAATGCAATTACACTTAAATGTATATAAACAAAAGACATGTAAAATATGTGGTCATGATATTGAGCAAAAAGTCATTGCATCGCGAAATAGTCATTTTTGTCCACATTGTCAGAAATAAAGGTGAGTGAATATTTATGCCAAAAGTTATTGGATTAACAGGTGGTATTGCCACTGGAAAGTCAACGGTTTCTGAGTTATTAACAGCATTTGGTTTTAAAGTTGTTGATGCTGATATAGCTGCAAGAAAAGCTGTTGCAAAAGGAACCAAAGGTTTAGAACAAGTTAGAGCAGCTTTTGGTGATAGTGCTATCACTGAGGAAGGTGAAATGGATCGCAAATATATAGGTGAAATTGTTTTTAATCACCCAGAGAAACGTTTAGAGTTAAATGATATTGTGCATCCTATAGTTAGAGAAATAATGGAAGAAGAAAAGCAATCATATCTTAATCAAGGTTATGATGTCATTATGGATATCCCGCTTCTTTTTGAAAATGAATTACAAAATACAGTTGAAGAAGTATGGTTAGTATACACGTCTGAAAGTATTCAAATTGAGAGATTGATGGAGCGAAATCAATTGTCGCTAGAGGATGCGAAAGCGCGCGTTTATAGTCAAATATCAATAGATAAAAAGAGTAGAATGGCAGACCATGTTATTGATAACCTAGGGGATAAGTTGGAACTGAAACAAAACTTAGAACAGCTATTGACTGATAAAGGTTTTATTAACAAAGATATATAAAATTTGCTTAAGCAATTATTTATGCTTCGGCTCTAGTAGATGAATGATGTAAATGTCAAATTTTTACATAGAGAAGTCTATTAGAGCTTTTTGTTAATCAAATATTGTCGATTAAAAAATTTTTTAAAATTAATAGAAAACGCTTTCAAAATCAAATTATTATGTTACACTATTTTTATAAAGTATAACATATAAACAAACGATCAAGGGGTGCTTTAAATGTCAACAAATATTGCAATTAATGGTATGGGTAGAATAGGTAGAATGGTGTTAAGAATCGCATTACATAAAGAAGATTTAAACGTTGTAGCGATTAACGCAAGCTATCCACCTGAAACAATTGCACATCTAATAAATTATGATACTACTCATGGTAGATTTGATAAAAAAGTAGAACCAATTGAGAACGGTATCCGTGTCGATGGACAAGATATTAAACTTGTTTCTGACCGTAACCCTGAAAATTTACCTTGGAAAGACTTAGACATTGATATTGTAATTGAAGCTACAGGTAAATTTAACCATGGCGATAAAGCAATAGGTCATATTAATGCAGGTGCTAAAAAAGTATTATTAACTGGTCCTTCTAAGGGTGGCCATGTACAAATGGTGGTTAAAGGGGTAAATGATAACCAATTAGATGTAGATACATATGACATTTTTAGTAATGCATCTTGTACAACTAACTGCATTGGTCCGGTAGCAAAAGTGCTTAATGATAAATTTGGCATCGTTAACGGTCTTATGACAACAGTACATGCGATTACTAACGATCAAAATAATATTGATAATCCGCATAAAGATTTACGTCGTGCACGTTCATGTAATGAAAGTATTATTCCAACTTCAACTGGCGCAGCTAAAGCTTTAAAAGAAGTACTTCCAGAATTAGAAGGTAAATTGCATGGCTTAGCTTTACGTGTGCCAACTAAAAACGTGTCACTTGTAGACTTAGTTGTAGATTTAAAAGAAGATGTTACAGCTGAACAAGTCAATGATGCATTCAGAAATGCTGGCCTAGATGGTATTCTAGATGTAGAAGACGCGCCACTAGTATCAATGGACTTCAATACAAATCCTAATTCAGCAGTTATTGACGCTCAAAACACAATTGTGATGGATGATAATAAAGTAAAAGTGATTGCATGGTATGATAATGAGTGGGGCTACTCAAATAGAGTAGTTGAAGTTGCTCAACAAATTGCTAAATTAATTGCCTCTGAAAATGTTGCAACGGTTAACTAAGAAGATATCACTATAAATTAAAACGAGACTGTTAAATCTTTTGACTAAGATTTGATAGTCTCGTATTTTATTTTTATGTGATTTTGTATTTAAACTTTCACACATTCTTGTCATTTAAGAAATATATTATGCATATAACTAGATTCTTATTAAGATACTTTTGTTTTAGTCTAATTTAAATGAGAATTAGACTTCTTTTGTCAAGAATGCTTTTATAGTATAATAAATCATAATCTATTCAAGAGGGTGAAGATATGAAATGCCCAAAATGTAGTTCAACACATTCGCGTGTAGTTGATTCTAGACATGCCGATGATGCAAATGCAATTAGAAGAAGAAGAGAATGCGAAAATTGTGGTACTCGATTTACGACGTTCGAACATATAGAAGTAAGTCCATTAATTGTAGTAAAAAAAGATGGAACTCGAGAACAATTTTTAAGAGAGAAAATTTTAAATGGTCTTGTTAGATCTTGTGAAAAGAGACCAGTACGTTATCAACAATTAGAAGATATTACTAATAAAGTTGAATGGCAGCTACGTGATAGCGGACAAACTGAAATATCTTCACGAGATATTGGTGAACATGTTATGAACCTGTTGATGCATGTCGATCAAGTTTCTTATGTGAGATTTGCTTCAGTTTATAAAGAGTTTAAAGATGTTGATCAATTGTTAGCATCAATGCAAGGTATCTTGAACGATAATAAACGGAGTGATATATAAATGAGTTTACAATCGTATGAGTATGGTTTGAGTCCACATGACGGTTTTAAAGTGTATCGTCAGTTCCAAATAAATCATAATCATTTGGAAATACTTAATAGATTGTATATGCCATTAATTGGCGCGCAAGCGATAGGTACATATCACTTTATGAACCAATTCGTGAATAGTGATGACACATTAACGCATTACACAATAATGAATGAATTGAAAATGAATTTATCAGAATTTAGACAGTATATGGATTTATTGGAAGCAATCGGTTTATTTAAAACATATGTAAAGCATGATGAACAACAATCATTTTTTATTTACGAATTGATACAGCCACCAACTGCCTATCAATTTTTTAATGATCCTATGTTATCAATTTATCTATATAACCAAGTCGATAAACAACGTTTTAAAAGCTTAAAAAATTATTTTAAAAAGCATGATTTTGATTTAAGTGGGTTTCAACAAGTAACTCGCAAGTTTACTGATGTTTTTAAAATTCCACACTCAAGCGTTACTATTGATGCTTCATCAATAAAAAAAGAAA
The DNA here is from genome assembly GCF_001836805.1 of Staphylococcus sp. HMSC062A01. Taxonomy (NCBI): domain Bacteria; kingdom Bacillati; phylum Bacillota; class Bacilli; order Caryophanales; family Staphylococcaceae; genus Staphylococcus; species Staphylococcus sp. HMSC062A01. The sequence continues at coordinate 51,222 of NZ_KV830600.1, read as the reverse complement.
AACCATATCATGGTATAGATTTATCCAATGTATCATTTGATTTTGAGATTTTAAAAGAAATGCTACGTCATCATTTTATTAGCGATGAAATTATAACTAAAGAAGCTAGAGATTTAATTGTTCAATTGGCTACATTGTATGGTTTAACAGAAGATGCTATGAAACGAATTATATTAAATTCTATTACAAGTAATCAACAATTATCATACGAAGAAATGAGAAAGCATGCGCGTTCGTATTATTTAATTGAACATAATCAACAATTACCTGAACTAGAGACTAAGGCTAGTAATCAAAATGAAGTGAATAGTAACAATCAATCTGTGTCTTCAAGTCAACCCACTTCAAATGATGATTGGTTTCAATTGTTAGAGGAAACAAGTCCAATAGATATGTTGGCGTCATGGTCAGAATCAGAACCAACATTTCAACAAAAGAAAATGATTGAAGAGTTAGTTGAAAGAGAAAAATTAAACTTTGGTGTAATTAATATTCTTTTACAATTTGTAATGCTAAAAAATGAGATGAAACTACCTAAAACATATATTTTAGAAATCGCATCTAATTGGAAAAAATTAGGTATTAAGACTGCAAAAGAAGCATATAACTATGCGTTAAAAGCAAATGAATCAAAATCAGAAAATAAAGGTAATGACCAACGTCAATCAAGAAAACGTTATTCAAAATCACGTGAGATTGTATCTAGAGAAAAAACACCTAAATGGTTAAAAAATAGAGGTCAAGAAAATACTGATAAAGAAACGACTAAAGAAGAACAAGAACAGTTTGAAAAGGAAAGAGCTGCGTTTCGTGAACAATTAAAACGCGATTGGGAGGAGGATTAAATGAAATCATTCAATAGTATTATCAAATCAAATGGCGATTTAGAAAAAAGAATTGCTAAAATAAAAAAACAAGTCGTCAACGATCCTGATGTTAAATCATTCTTAAATGAACATCAATCTGAATTAACCAATGAAATCATTGATAATGACTTAAATGTGTTACAAGAGTATAAAGATCAACAAAAAAATTATGATGGGCATGATTATGAAAATTGTCCAAACTTTGTTAAAGGTCATGTACCTGAATTATATATCGACAATAATAGAATTAAAATACGTTATAATATGTGCCCTTGCAAAATTAAACACGATGAAGAAAGATTTAATTCTCACTTAATCACATCACACCATATGCAACGTGATACATTAAACGCTAAGATGAAAGATATTTATGACACTGATTTGAACCGATTAGTTATTGCTAAAAATGTAAATGATATCTGTAAAAAATTAGTTAATGGAGAAAATGTAAAAGGAATGTATATTCACGGTCCATTTGGAACTGGGAAATCATTTATTCTAGGTGCAATTGCCAATCAACTTAAAGCTAAAAGTGTTGCTTCTACGATTGTTTATTTACCTGAATATATTCGCACGCTAAAAAGTGGTTTCAGAGATGGTAGTTATGAAACAAAGTTACAACGAATACGAGAGGCAAATATATTAATGATAGATGATATAGGTGCGGAAGAAGTAACACCTTGGGTTAGAGATGAAGTAATTGGACCATTACTACACTATCGCATGGTTCAAGAACTACCAACGTTTTTCTCATCCAATTTAAATTTTGATGAGCTAGAACATCATTTATCTATCACACGTGAAGGTGCGGAAGAAACAAAAGCTGCTAGAATTATTGAAAGAATTAAATCTTTATCAACGCCATATTATTTGGATGGTAAAAATTTAAGAAACAATTGAAATTTAAAATAACTATTGTATAATTAAGATAAATCTTAATCGTTGAAATAATTGAAGATATGATAATTTAATCCATGTTATACAGCGAGCTAATAAATGATGAGAGATTAGCTAACAAATTAAATTATTACTCCTTCATCATTAGGTGTTGGTAATCAATGCCCGGCTCAAGACCGTTATCTTAAGTAGAGATATTTAGCTATTGCTAAATAACTAGGGTGGTACCACGACGAACTCGTCCCTTTTTTAGGGGCGAGTTTTTTTATTTCAACGAAATTAGAATTTATTTATGGAGGTTTTATAATGGATCAAATAAATGTTCAATTCCCAGATGGTAATTCGAAAGCGTTTGATAAAGGCGTAACAACTGAAGAAATTGCACAATCAATTAGCCCTGGATTAAGAAAAAAAGCGGTTGCTGGTAAATATAATAATCAAATGGTTGATTTAACTAGACCATTAGAAGAAGATGGTTCAATTGAAATTGTGACTCCAGGTAGTGATGAAGCGCTTGAAGTTTTACGTCATTCTACTGCCCATTTAATGGCCCAAGCTTTAAAACGTTTATATGGGGATGTTAAGTTTGGAGTTGGCCCTGTTATAGACGGTGGGTTCTATTATGATTTTGATATGGATGAAAAGGTTTCGTCAGATGACTTTGAAAAAATTGAAAAAACGATGAAACAAATTGTTGATGAAAATCATAAAATTGAACGTAAAGTTGTATCAAGAGAAGAAGCTAAATCATTCTTCAAAGATGATCCTTATAAATTGGAATTAATTGACGCTATACCTGAAGATGAAAGTGTTACTTTATATTCACAAGGTGAATTTACTGATTTATGCCGTGGTGTACACGTTCCTTCAACTTCAAAAATCAAAGAATTTAAATTACTTTCAACTGCCGGTGCATATTGGCGCGGGGATAGCAATAACAAAATGTTACAGCGTATTTATGGTACAGCATTCTTTGATAAAAAAGATTTGAAAGCACATTTAGAGATGCTTGAAGAACGTCGTGAGCGTGATCATCGTCGAATTGGTAAAGATTTAGAGCTTTTCACTAACAATCAATTAGTAGGTGCAGGTCTTCCATTATGGTTGCCTAATGGTGCTACAATCCGTAGAGAAATTGAACGTTATATAGTTGATAAAGAGGTAAGTATGGGTTATGACCACGTATATACTCCAGTGTTAGCAAATGTAGAGTTATACAAAACTTCTGGACACTGGGATCATTATAGAGATGATATGTTCCCACCAATGAAATTAGACGAAACAGAAGAAATGGTATTACGACCTATGAATTGTCCACATCATATGATGGTCTATAATAATCGTCCTCATTCTTATCGTGAACTACCTATCCGTATTGCAGAATTAGGAACTATGCACAGATATGAAGCCAGTGGTGCTGTATCAGGATTACAACGTGTACGTGGAATGACATTAAACGATTCACACATATTCGTTAGACCTGATCAAATTAAAGATGAATTTAAACGTGTTGTTAACATGATTCAAGAAGTATATAGTGACTTTGGCTTTGAAGATTACACATTCAGATTAAGTTACAGAGATCCAGAAGATAAAGAGAAGTATATGGATGATGATGAAATGTGGAACAAAGCTGAGACTATGTTAAAAGAAGCAGTCGATGAAATGGGATTACCATATGTTGAAGCAATTGGTGAAGCAGCATTCTATGGTCCAAAACTGGATGTTCAAGTTAAGACTGCTATGGGTAAAGAAGAAACTTTATCAACTGCTCAAATTGATTTCTTATTGCCAGAACGTTTTGAACTAACATACATCGGTAGCGATGGTGAAAATCATCGTCCAGTAGTTATTCATCGTGGCGTAGTTTCAACTATGGAACGATTTGTAGCGTTCTTAACTGAAGAAACTAAGGGTGCATTCCCAACTTGGTTAGCACCTAAACAAGTTGAAATAATACCTGTTAATGTTGACTTACATTATGACTATGCTAGAAATTTACAAGATGAATTAAAATCACAAGGTGTACGTGTAGAAATTGATGACCGTAATGAAAAAATGGGATACAAAATTCGTGAAGCACAAATGCAAAAAATACCTTATCAAATAGTTGTTGGTGATAAAGAAGTTGAAAACAATCAAGTCAATGTACGTAAATACGGTTCTCAAGATCAAGAAACAGTTGAAAAAGATGAATTTATTTGGAGTTTAGTAGATGAAATTCGTTTGAAAAAACATAGATAGTCTTGATAAAAATGATAGCTTAATGTATATTACTATATAGTTAATTAAAAAAGAGTTAGAGGTTGCGTCTTTAATTAGTAACACTTCAGAAGTTATTAAGGAACGTATGTTGAAAGTGTGGAAGGTAAAGATGCCGAAATGAATGATAACCTTAATTATCATTTGTTGGGACAGTTATCGAATAGAAACTGTACTGTCACAATTTGTGATGTGCTACCGACATAGATTAAGCAGATGGTTGCATATCAAAAGGTATGCAACCATTTTTTTATGCTTTAAAGAATTATAAACTATTTGGAAGTATAATTTGAATGCGTTCATAATCATCGCATAACACAACAAAACTATTTTAGTTAGCCTCTACTGTAAGAAAGGGAGCTTCTATGAAAAAAGTCGAAAATCAAGATGATGGAATCAAAAGAGGACTGAAGGACCGCCATATTTCTATGATAGCAATGGGTGGTTGTATCGGTACCGGATTATTTATGACCTCTGGGGGAGCAATACACGATGCAGGGGCACTAGGTGCTTTAATTGCATATGCGATTATTGGAGCTATGGTATTCTTCCTCATGACATCTTTAGGTGAAATGGCAACGTATTTACCAGTGTCTGGTTCATTTAGTACTTACGCAACACGTTTTGTAGATCCATCATTAGGATTTGCGTTAGGTTGGAACTATTGGTTTAACTGGGTTATTACAGTTGCAGCAGATGTAACCATTGCTGCACAAGTCATTCAATATTGGACACCTATGGCTGGTATTCCAGCATGGGTTTGGAGTTGTATATTCTTAGTTATTATATTCGCACTAAACTCTTTATCTGTTAGAGTTTATGGTGAAAGTGAATATTGGTTCGCTTTAATCAAAGTTGTAACAGTCATTATCTTTATCATTATTGGTCTTTTAACGATACTAGGTATTATGGGTGGAGAATTTGTAGGTTTCGAGACATTTACGAAAGGTGACGGACCAATACTAGGTGGTAACTTAGGTGGGAGTTTATTATCAATACTAGGCGTCTTCCTAGTTGCTGGATTCTCATTCCAAGGTACAGAATTAATTGGTATTACAGCTGGAGAATCTGAAAATCCAGAACGCGCTGTACCTAAAGCTATTAAACAAGTATTCTGGAGAATATTATTATTCTACATATTAGCAATATTTGTTATAGGTATGTTAATCCCTTACGATAGTAATGCATTGATGGGTGGCGATGATAATATTGCGACTTCTCCATTTACACTCGTGTTTAAAAATGCAGGGTTAGCTTTTGCGGCATCATTTATGAATGCAGTTATTTTAACATCAGTATTATCAGCAGGTAATTCAGGTATGTATGCCTCAACACGAATGCTTTATTCGATGAGTAAAGATAAATTAGCTTTTCGTTCGTTTGGTAAAACGAATAAATATGGTGTTCCTTATCTATCACTAGTTGGAACAGCGATTTTAGTAGTTATTATTTTCTTAGTGCAAAAACTAAGTGGTGATGCATATGAGTATATAGTTGCTGCTAGTGGTATGACTGGCTTTATCGCATGGGTAGGTATTGCAATTAGTCATTACAGATTTAGAAGAGCTTTCGAAAAACAACATCATAGTAAAAGGGAATTGAAGTATAAAGCTAAATGGTTCCCATTCGGTCCTATATTCGCAGGCTTGCTCTGTGTTATTGTCATAATTGGGCAAGATGTTGATTTTATTAAAACAGGTCATTTCGATTTAAATCGCTTCATTATCACATATATGGGAATCCCAGTTTTCTTAGTATTCTTTATTTATCATAAATTGAGATATAAAACGAAGATAATTCCATTAGATAATGTAGATTTAAGACAAGATGTTTCAATGGATGAAGTAAAACATCACTAATATTAAAATAATTGTTGACTTATATGATATACACTGATATGATTATTAACGTTGAATACGAAACGTACCAAGTAGAAACACCCGTTTCTCACCTGTAGCGACGCTTAAAGCAGTTGGCAGGTCAATCATGTCACACATAAATGTGTATGAGAGAAGAGCGGGCATAATTTGTCCGCTCTTTTTGCTTGGAAAATTTCGTAAAATTTTGGGAGGTGTCAACCATAGCAAAAGATCAAACGCAAGTTAACGAAAAGATTCGCGCTAAAGAATTACGTTTAATTGGCCAAAATGGTGACCAAATTGGTGTTAAATCAAAACGAGAAGCATTAGAAATGGCTGAACGTGTTGAATTAGATTTAGTAGTTGTAGCACCAAATGCTAAACCACCTGTTGCAAGAATTATGGATTATGGTAAGTACAAATTCGAACAGCAGAAAAAAGAAAAAGAAATGAAAAAGAAACAAAAAGTTATCAATGTTAAAGAAATACGCCTAAGTCCAACTATTGAGGAACATGATTTCCAAACTAAGTTGAAAAATGGTCGTAAATTCTTATCTAAAGGCGATAAATGTAAAGTTTCTATTCGTTTCAGAGGTCGTGCAATCACTCATAAGGAAATTGGTCAGCGCGTATTAGAAAAATTCGCTGACGAATGTAAAGATATTGCCACTGTTGAACAGAAACCTAAAATGGAAGGGCGTCAAATGTTTATCATGTTAGCGCCTATTAACGAAAAATAATTCACTATTATTAGGAGGAAATGAATCATGCCAAAAATGAAAACTCACCGCGGAGCAGCTAAACGTGTTAAAAGAACTGGTTCAGGCCAATTAAAACGTTCAAGAGCTTTCACATCACACTTATTTGCAAATAAAAATACTAAACAAAAACGTAAATTACGTAAAGCTAAATTAGTTTCTAAAAGCGATATGAAACGAGTAAAACAATTATTAGCTTATAAAAAATAATTGTAATTGATAAATGAACGATAATTAATTGTTATATCTAAGGAGGAATTTAATATGCCACGAGTTAAAGGTGGAACAGTAACAAGAGCACGTCGTAAAAAAACGATTAAATTAGCTAAAGGTTACTTCGGTGCTAAACACACACTATATAAAGTAGCAAAACAACAAGTAATGAAATCAGGTCAATACGCTTTCCGTGACCGTCGTCAACGTAAACGTGATTTCCGTAAATTATGGATTACACGTATTAACGCAGCTGCACGTCAACATGACATGAGCTATTCAAGATTAATGAATGGCTTGAAAAAAGCTGACATCAATATTAACCGTAAAATGCTTTCTGAAGTTGCTATTTCAGATGAAAAAGCTTTCGCAGAGTTAGTATCAAAAGCTAAAGAAGCTTTAAAATAATTAACTTTTCCGAGCCTGTGACATAATCTAATGTCTCAGGCTATAATTATATATTGGCAACAGTTGCTTGAATTAAATTTTCATTTGTAACAAGTTTTTAATTCTAAACAACTTTGTCGGGGTGGGATGATGAAATGAATTTTTAAAAATATTATTTCTGTTCCACTCCTTTTTTATTTTAACCATCAGGTGAATAGGACATTATTAATTTATGCACCTTTATTTGTTGTTTAATGATTTAGTTTGATAAAATGCTAATTAAGAAACTAATGTAAGGAGAACATTATGTCTAAATATGATGAACAAATAATAGTAGTATCAAGAGATATCCTTTTTGAACAAGAGTCAAATGCTTTTAACGGCTTTTTAACTAAAAATGATCCACAAGGTAAAGCGATATTTAATACTTTTTCTAATTATGAAGTTAAAAGACGTGGAGATATGGAAGAAGACCCTTCGTATAAACAATTAATATCATATTGTCTTTTAGAAAATGAGAAAAATGAAATATTAGTATACAAAAGATTAAGTGGTGGTGGAGAGTCACGTTTACATGGTCAATCTTCTATCGGTGTAGGTGGACACATGAATGATGTGATTGGCGCAAGTTCTGTAAATGAAGTTTTAAGGGTAAATGCTCAAAGAGAGCTAGAAGAAGAAGTCGGTTTATTAGAAGCTAATTCTCAGAATTTGGAATATATAGGTTTTATAAATGATGATACAAACGATGTGGGTAAAGTACATATAGGTGTAGTCTTTAAAATTAAAGTTAACTCAAATGATATTGAAGTACGTGAAACAGATACATTAAAAATTCAATGGTTAGAAAAAGAGCGTATTGGTAATTATGATCAATTTGAAACATGGAGTGCATTAATTTTAAAAGATTTATAGGAGGGATACAACATGTCAGACATCATCCCTTTTCCAAAACTACAGCAAAAATTGTATAAAGATATTAAATCATCTCATAACAGTCAACATTACGAAACGGTATATCAATTAATTGAAGATTATGAAGCACAATTTGAACTAGATGAGACATTAGCCTTAATTAAATGTGATATGTTATATCATTTGAATTCGTTTTTGGAGTTAAGAGAAGAAGCTATTGTACTTTTAAAAAGAGGTATTCAAGCGTATGATGAGTTAATGTTATATTATATCAAGGCGTTAAATGGCTTAGGTCAGTATTATGAGTCTGTAAATGTTATCAATCAAATTATAGACGAAGTTCAAAGTCACAAAACAAGAATGGCGTTATTTCCATTAAAAGAATATGCTCAATCTCAACTCAATGAAGATAAACATATCACAAGCCAATCATTGGCTAAATTTAATACACTCAATTTGAATGAACAAATACAATTAGTTCTTAAATTAATTGATAATGGGCATTATGAATTTAAAGAAACTATAGCCTTTTTATTATCTAATGAGGTTGAGGCAGATAATTTAAAAAGTTTAATGCTAGAATTTTTAAGATTTGCTGGCTACAATATACCAATTAATATTAACAAGATGAATTATACAGTTAACGTTATTCCTAATGAGCTTAATGGTTTGGAACATACTGAACTTAAAACTCAAGTAATTCCTCGAGTAATTGATAAACTAGAAAATGGAGCACTCAATATCATTGATGAAGCAATACATACCATGAATAATCATGCTATATTACTATATCCACTCAATATATTCGATTTATACACCTGTGATGATTGGATTACTGGTTATGATGTTTACTTTAAATCAATGATTGGTATACAAACTAATAAAGGAAATGTAAAAATATTAAATTTTATTAATAGTCTTGATGGTCAACTTTGAGCAAATTATTTTATATTGTTAAATTAATTCGTTAAAGTTAGATTATTGAATTTTAAAAGTGTTTTAAGCCCTATAGAAGACTGTTTGTGTCCGTATAGGACGTGTGCTATAATAGGGAAGTTGAAAAAATAAAAATGTAATCATGGAGGTATTTATACATGACAGCAACTTGGGAAAAAAAGGAAGGTAACGAAGGATTATTAAAAGTTACAGTTCCAGCAGAAAAAGTAGACAAAGCATTAGATCAAGCATTTAAAAAAGTAGTTAAACAAATTAACGTGCCTGGTTTCCGTAAAGGTAAAGTGCCTCGTCCTATCTTTGAACAACGTTTCGGTGTAGAAGCATTATATCAAGATGCAGTAGATATTCTATTACCTGAAGCATATGGTGAAGCTATTGATGAAACTGGAATCAATCCAGTAGCTCAACCAGAAATTAATGTTACACAAATTGAAAAAGGTAAAGATTTTGAATTTGAAGCTACTGTAACTGTTGAACCTGAAGTTCAATTAGGTGATTACAAAGGTTTAGAAATAGAAAAACAAGATTCAGAATTAACGGATGAAGATTTACAAGAAGCAATTGACCACAGCCTTGGACACTTAGCTGATATGGTAGTTAAAGAAGATGGTGCTGTTGAAAATGGAGATACAGTAAACATTGACTTTGATGGCTATGTTGATGGTGAGCAATTTGAAGGTGGACAAGCAGATGGTTATGATCTTGAAATTGGCTCAGGCTCATTTATTCCTGGATTTGAAGATCAATTAGTAGGCGTTAAAACAGGTGAAGAAAAAGATGTAGTTGTAACTTTCCCTGAAGAATATCATGCTGAAGAATTAGCTGGCAAAGAAGCTACTTTCAAAACTAAAGTAAATGAAATTAAATATAAAGAAGTACCTGAATTAGATGATGAAATTGCAAATGAATTAGACTCAGATGCTAACAGTGTTGATGAGTACAAAGAAAACTTACGCAAACGTTTATCAGAACAAAAAGCTGAGGAAGCTGAAAATGTTGAAAAAGAAGAAGCAATTAATAAAGCAACTGATAATGCTACAATCGATATTCCTCAAGCAATGATTGACACTGAATTAGATCGTATGGTTCAAGAATTTGGTCAAAGAATCCAACAACAAGGATTAGAGTTACAAACTTACTTCCAAATTTCAGGTCAAGATGAATCTCAATTAAGAGAACAAATGAAAGATGATGCAGAACAACGCATTAAAACAAACTTAACACTTTCAGCTATTGCCGATAAAGAAAATATTGAAGCAAATGATGAAGATATCGAAAAAGAATTAGAAAAAATGAGTAAACAATTTAATATCTCAGTTGAAGATATTAAAAATACTTTAGGTAATACTGACATTATTAAAAATGATGTACGTATCCAAAAAGTAATTGACTTACTTAGAGACAATGCTAAATACGTTGAATCTACTAAAGAAGATAAATAATAATTCATTGTTAAATTAATAATTAAAATTTAAAGTAGCAGGTGCATCAATATATGTAACCTGCTACTCTATATTTTAAGCATTTTAGTTGTTAACCATGAATTTGCATTGTAGAATGCTATCTAGTATAGTCGTTTAAGAATAGAGGTGTAAATGAATGTTTAAATTCAATGAAGATGAAGAAAATTTAAAATGTTCTTTCTGTGGTAAAGACCAAGACCAAGTTAAGAAATTAGTCGCAGGAAGTGGCGTATATATCTGTAATGAGTGTATCGAACTATGTTCAGAAATTGTAGAAGAAGAATTAGCTCAAACGACTTCTGAAGAGTTTACTGAACTGCCTACACCGAAAGAAATTATGGATCATTTAAATGAATATGTTATTGGTCAAGAAAAAGCTAAAAAATCTTTAGCAGTTGCCGTATATAATCACTATAAACGTATCCAACAATTAGGACCTAATGAAGATGAAGTTGAATTACAAAAAAGTAATATTGCTTTAATAGGACCAACTGGTAGCGGTAAAACATTATTAGCACAAACATTAGCTAAAACTTTAAACGTTCCATTTGCTATTGCAGATGCTACAAGTTTAACTGAAGCAGGTTACGTTGGTGACGATGTAGAAAATATTTTACTACGATTAATTCAAGCAGCTGACTTCGATATTGATAAAGCTGAAAAAGGGATTATCTATGTTGATGAAATTGATAAGATTGCCAGAAAATCTGAAAACACATCAATTACGCGTGATGTATCTGGTGAAGGTGTTCAACAAGCCTTACTTAAAATTTTAGAGGGTACGACTGCAAGTGTGCCCCCACAAGGTGGACGTAAACATCCCAACCAAGAATTAATACAAATTGATACAACAAATATCTTATTCATTCTAGGTGGTGCTTTTGATGGCATCGATGAAGTAATTAAACGTCGCTTAGGAGAAAAAGTGATTGGATTTGCAAGTAATGAAGCGGATAAATACGATGAGGAAGCATTGTTAGAACAAATTCGCCCAGAAGATTTACAATCATATGGTTTAATTCCTGAGTTTATTGGTCGTGTGCCAATAGTTGCTAACTTAGAAACATTAGATGTAGAAGCGCTTAAAAACATTTTAACGCAACCTAAGAACGCTTTAGTAAAACAATATACTAAAATGTTAGAACTTGATAATGTTGAGTTAGAATTTACCGAAGAAGCATTAGCTGCGGTAAGTGAGAAAGCTATTGAGCGTAAAACAGGAGCACGTGGATTACGTTCTATTATTGAAGAAGCATTAATCGATATTATGTATGATGTTCCTTCATCAGAAGACGTAACTAAAGTTGTTATTACTGATAAAACAATTAATGATGAAGTTGACCCAGAATTATACGATTCTGAAGGTAACTTATTGAATGATAGTAAAACATCAGCATAATATAAGTTATTTAAGTTTGAGTACGCTCTGTAAAGATTGCGCCGAACAAGTGAAATGTTTTTTAGATCCTATAAACAATTAAAGTTGGAGTGGAACATCGAATTCTATTTGAATTCTGTTCTGCTCCTTTTTTAATTAAAAAATTGCTTATTTAGATATAATGAAATATATATTATAATGAAACAGTTAAATTTAATTACAAAAGAGAGGATAATTTATGAATATTAATCCTAATAACATTGATTTGATTATAAGTGCTGTACAAGAGGCTCAATATCCTGATACAGGTTTATCTGAAGTGGCATTAAGTGGACGTTCAAACGTTGGTAAATCTTCTTTCATTAATAGTATGATTGGCAGAAAAAATATGGCTCGCACGTCGCAACAACCAGGTAAAACACAAACATTAAATTTCTTTAATATTGATGATCAATTAATATTTGTCGACGTCCCTGGATATGGCTATGCAAAAGTGAGTAAATCACAACGCGAGAAATTTGGTAAAATGATTGAAGAATATTTGACTAAGAGAGAGAGTTTAAAGCTAGTCATTCAACTAGTTGACTTACGACACAATCCAACTGAAGATGATGTTTTAATGTATAATTACTTAAAACATTTTGATATACCTACACTAGTTATTTGTACTAAAGAGGACAAGATTGCAAAGGGTAAGATTCAAAAGCATATTAAAAATATTAAAGAGAAATTAGATTTAGATCCAGATGATACGATTATTAGTTACTCATCAATTCAAAATACAAAGCAGCAACAAATATGGGATTTAATTGCTGATTATTTATAATTATTTTAATCTAAGCAGGGATCAAACTTCTGTTTAGATTTTTTAATGGGATAAGTGTCAAAATTTTGACTTCAAATTAGAATCTTTCTAATTTGTTTGAGCAATCAACTTAAAATCATTAAATAATGTGTTATAATATCAGTATTGTTAGTATTTGGAGGGCGTTATAAATGCATTTTATTGCTATAAGTATAAATCATCGCACTGCTGATGTAGCACTTAGAGAGCAAGTAGCTTTTAGAGATGATGCCTTGCGATTAGCCCATGAAGATTTGTTCGAAACTAAATCTATTTTAGAGAACGTCATTTTATCTACATGTAATCGTACTGAAGTATATGCTATTGTTGATCAAATTCACACAGGTCGTTACTATATTCAAAGATTTTTAGCGCGTTCATTTGGATTTGATGTAGATGATATAAAAAATATGTCAGAAGTTAAAGTGGGGGACGAAGCAGTTGAACATTTACTGCGAGTCACTTCTGGCTTAGATTCAATTGTATTAGGTGAAACTCAAATTCTTGGACAAATGAGAGATGCATTCTTTTTAGCTCAAGACATTCAAACAACTGGTACAATTTTTAATCATTTATTTAAACAGGCTATTACTTTCGCTAAAAAAGCTCATAATGAGACTGACATAGCAGATAATGCTGTGAGTGTTTCATATGCAGCAGTTGAATTAGCTAAAAAGGTATTTGGTAAACTAAAAGGTAAACGAGCTATTATTATAGGTGCAGGGGAAATGAGTGAATTATCACTCTTAAATTTATTAGGTTGTGGCATTGATGATATTACTGTCGTTAATAGAACTGAAACTAATGCGTATAAATTAGCAACGAAGCACGACGTAAATTATAATAAACTTGAGTCATTACCAACTCTTTTGACTAATGCTGATATTGTTATCAGTTCAACAAGTTCGCCAGATTTTATTGTTACAAAATCTATGATTGAGTCGGTCAATCTTAATAGAAAAGCTTCTTCATTATTGTTAATAGACATTGCGGTTCCTAGAGATATCGAACCAAATGTTAATATCAGCGAAAATATTTTCAGCTATGACGTGGATGATCTTAAAGGTTTAGTTGATGCTAACTTGCGAGAACGTCAGATGGCAGCTGACTTTATAGCAAGTCAGATTCCTGATGAAGTCCAGGCTCATAATGATTGGGTAAATATGTTAGGTGTTGTACCTGTAATTAGAGCATTGCGTGAAAAAGCAATGACAATCCAGTCAGAAACAATGGATAGTATTGATAGAAAGCTACCTGATCTTAGTGATAGAGAACGTACAATCATTTCGAAACATACTAAAAGTATTATTAATCAAATGTTGAAAGATCCAATAAAACAGGCCAAAGAATTGAGTAATGATAAGAGAAGTAATGAAAAATTAGAGCTATTTCAAAACATATTTGATATTGATGCTGCAGACCCTTACGAGGATATTAAAGCTCGTAAAGCACAAAAAGAAAAAGAAGTTTCTATCCGTCACATCTTTAGTTTTGAATAAGCATATTAATATGGTGATAATATGCAAGAGACCCTGTTTATTAGATTTCATGAAATAATATTAATTATATATTTAATTAGTATTCTCTGTTATTTTATAGATTTCGTTAAAAAGAGTCATAAAATTAGAGAATTAGGAATTTATACATTAGGGATTGTTTGGATATTGCAAACAATCTCTTTGTCTGTTTATATCACTTCGCATAATCAAATTCCGGTGAGTTCATTATTTGATGTATTTTTCTTTTTATCATGGATAATTATATGTATAGCACTGGTTTTAAATGTAGTTAAAGTATTAAGTTTTTCAGTATTCTTTCTCAATGTTATTGGATTTATATTATTGATGATGAATACTTTTCAACCTGAACATTACTCAACAAATGTGCAACGTATTACAGTTATAAATGAATTGTTATTAGTGCATATAGGCTTAGCGGTATTAAGTTATGCTCTTTTTGCATTAGCTTTTGTAAATTCATTACTTTATATTATTCAATACCGCAATTTAAGGGAAAAGAATTTTGATCAAAAATACTTTAGAATTGGTAGCGTAGCCACACTTGAAACGGTTGTGTTTTATTCATCTTTAAGTGGTTTCATTATTTTAATTTTGAGTATTATTTTAGGCGCACAGTGGGGTGTCTATGCAATTGGACATAGTATTTTTGCTGACCCTAAAGTAGTACTATCTTCTATTATTACAATTTTTTACGCTATTTATCTACTAAGTCGTATTAATCGATGGTTTAAAACAATTTATTTAATTTACTTTAATATTATGTTATTTTGCTTATGCATGATTAATCTATTTTTCACAACACATTTCACTTAAAATTTCAAATGTCATTAGGAGGCAACAATTATGCGCAAATTGGTTGTAGGCTCACGTAGAAGTAAGCTTGCCTTAACTCAGAGTCAACAATTTATAGATAAGTTAAAAGCGGTGGATCCAACCCTTGAAATAGAAATTAAGGAGATTGTCACTAAAGGTGACCGCATCGTAAATAAACAATTATCTAAAGTGGGCGGTAAAGGACTATTTGTTAAAGAAATCCAACAAGAACTTTTTGACAAAGAAATTGACATGGCAATACACTCACTTAAAGATGTACCAAGTATCATTCCTGAAGGTTTAACAATAGGTTGCATACCTGATAGAGAAGTTCCATTTGATGCTTATATTTCTAATAATCATATACCTTTAAATGAATTACCGGATGGTAGTATTATTGGTACGAGTTCATTAAGACGTGGTGCTCAAATTTTATCTAAATATCCAAACTTAGAAATTAAATGGATAAGAGGAAATATTGACACTCGACTTAAAAAATTAGAAACAGAAGATTATGATGCAATTATTTTAGCTGCTGCAGGACTTAGACGTATGGGTTGGTCAGATGATATTGTAACGACATATCTGGACAAAGATATTTTATTACCAGCTATTGGACAAGGTGCATTAGGTATAGAGTGTCGTAGTGATGATGTCGAACTATTGGAATTATTAAGTAAAGTTCATAATCAAGCAGTAGCGAATTGTGTTATAGCTGAAAGAACATTCCTTTCAGCTATGGATGGTAGTTGTCAAGTACCTATTGGAGGGTATGCAACTAATAAGGAGAATGGTGAAATTGAATTTACTGGGTTAATTATGACTCCAGACGGTACAAAGAGATATGAGCACACAGAAGTTGGTAAAAATCCTGTTGATTTAGGTGAAACAGTCAGCCGTGTTTTAAAAGAGCAGGGTGCCTATGAAATAATCAAAAAACTAAATGAAGAACAAGCGCATTAAACCATATTGTTGAGGTGTAATGAAATATGAAACCAGTTGTAGCTATGACGCAATCGAGTGAATTTAATAGTGATTTAGTGGAAATAATGCATAAGCCATTTATAGAAATTCAATCACTTGAATTTGATACTCAAGTTTTGCATCATAAATATGACTGGATTATTTTTTCTTCTAAAAATGCGGTTCGCATATTTTATAAATATTTAAATCAATTAGATGTTAAATATGTAGCTGTCATTGGAAAGAAAACTGCCGAACTTTGTGAAGCGCTTAAAATTAATGTTGATTTTATACCTAATGACTACTCTCAAGAAGGATTTTTGAATCAGTTTAAAAAGAATCAACAAAGCATTCTCATACCAAGTAGTGCTGAAGCGCGTCCAAAACTCCAACATACATTAGCACAAAATAATATAGTGACTAAAATCGATTTATATAAACCTATTCCTAATGATAGGAATATTAGAGAAGTCATTCAATTGATAGAACATCATAAAGTTCATGCGGTAACATTTTCAAGTTCTTCTGCAGTAAAAGCGTATATAAGGCATGACGTTCCTTGTGGTTTTGATAAGTATGTTGCTATTGGGGCCCAAACTGCAAACACATTACGAAAGAACGGTCTCAACCCATTAATAGCTAATAAACAAACTTCGGAATCACTTATAAATAAAATTATTGAAAGTTGGTATAATAATGAAATTTGATAGACATAGACGATTACGCTCATCAGAGTCAATGCGTAATTTAGTTAGAGAAAACCATGTTAGAAAAGAAGATTTAATTTATCCAATATTCGTAGTTGAAAAAGATAATGTAAAAAGTGAGATTAAATCACTTCCAGGCGTTTACCAAATTAGCTTGAATTTATTAGATGATGAAATAAATGAGGCTTATGAACTAGGAATTAGAGCAATCATGTTCTTTGGTGTACCAAATTCTAAAGATGACGTAGGTTCTGGTGCATATGATCATAATGGTATTATCCAAGAAGCAACAAGAAAGGCTAAAGAATTGCATAAAGATTTATTAATTGTAGCAGACACATGTTTATGTGAATATACAGATCATGGACATTGTGGTGTTATTGATGATCATACTCATGATGTAGATAATGATAAATCATTACCTTTACTTGTGAAAACAGCTATCTCACAAGTTGAAGCGGGTGCAGACATTATAGCACCAAGTAATATGATGGACGGTTTTGTTACTGAAATTCGTAAAGGTCTAGATGATGCCGGTTATTACAATATTCCAATTATGAGTTATGGTATCAAATATGCATCAAGTTTCTTTGGTCCATTTAGAGATGCGGCTGATTCTGCACCTTCTTTTGGTGACAGAAAGACTTACCAAATGGACCCAGCGAATCGTTTGGAAGCATTTCGCGAACTTGAAAGTGACTTAAAAGAGGGCGCAGATATGATGATAGTAAAACCTGCGCTAAGTTATTTAGATATTGTAAGAGATGTTAAAAACAATACAAATATTCCTGTTATTGTTTATAACGTAAGTGGTGAGTATGCAATGACAAAAGCAGCAGCACAAAATGGTTGGATAGATGAAGAACGTGTTGTTATGGAACAAATGGTTTCAATGAAACGTGCAGGTGCAGATATGATTATTACTTACTTTGCGAAAGATATTTGTCATTACTTAGATAAATAATTAATTTTAGGAGGATTTTGATATGGGTTACGAGAAATCGATTGAAGCGATGAAAATAGCTGAAAATTTAATGCCAGGTGGCGTTAATAGTCCTGTAAGAGCATTTAAATCTGTTGATACACCAGCAATTTTTATGGATCAAGCAAAAGGATCAAGAATTTATGATATCGATGGTAACGAGTATATTGACTATGTATTAAGCTGGGGACCTTTAATTCTAGGACATAAAAACGAACAAGTTATAAAAAAACTACATGAGGCTGTTGATAGAGGAACAAGCTTCGGAGCATCTACATTAGAAGAAAACAAACTTGCAGAATTAGTAATCGAACGCGTACCATCAATTGAAAAAGTGCGTATGGTTTCATCAGGAACTGAGGCAACGTTAGCAGCGTTAAGATTGGCTCGTGGTTATACTGGAAGAAATAAGATTATAAAATTTGAAGGCTGTTATCACGGTCATAGTGATTCCTTATTAATTAAAGCGGGTTCTGGTGTTGCAACACTAGGATTACCAGACTCACCTGGTGTCCCAGAAGGTACTGCTAAGAATACGATTACAGTTCCGTATAATGATTTAGAAGCAATTAAAATTGCTTTTGAAAATTATGGAGATGATATCGCTGGAATTATCGTAGAACCAGTTGCTGGTAATATGGGCGTTGTACCTCCTAAAGATGGCTTCCTACAAGGGTTACGTGAGATTACAAATGACTATGGTGCGCTATTAATATTCGATGAGGTAATGACAGGTTTCCGAGTAGGGTACAATTGTGCGCAAGGTTACTTTGGTGTTACACCAGATCTTACATGTTTAGGTAAAGTTATTGGTGGTGGATTACCAGTAGGTGCGTTTGGTGGTAGAAAAGAGATTATGGACAAAGTTGCTCCAGTTGGAAATATTTATCAAGCTGGAACATTATCCGGGAATCCATTAGCAATGACGAGTGGTTACGAAACTCTAAGTCAATTAACGCCTGAATCTTATGAGTATTTCCAAGAATTAGGTGATATCTTAGAAGAAGGACTTAAAAAAGTATTTAGCAAACATAATGTCCCAATTACTATTAATCGAGCTGGATCTATGATTGGATACTTCTTAAATGAAGGACCAGTAACTAACTTTGAAGAAGCAAATAAAAGTAATTTAGAATTGTTCAGTCAAATGTATCGTGAAATGGCTAAAGAAGGCGTATTCTTACCACCTTCTCAATTTGAAGGAACATTCTTATCTACAGCACATAGTAAAGAAGACATTGAAAAAACAATCCAAGCATTTGATACTGCTTTAAGTCGTATTGTATAATGTTATGAAATAGAATGGGGTTAGGACTTTCAACTCGATGACGTCTTAACCTCATTTTTAATGAAAGAAGTGGCCGCATAATGAAAAATGTATGGATCAATAACTTTATTCTATTAGTGACTGCTGTTGTTATTAGTTTGTTATTACATGTTGCGCATGTTTTTTTACCATTTATGTTTGGTCCTATTATTGCATCGATAATTGTCATTAAAGTATTTAAATTAGAGGTCAAATGGCCATTCTGGCTTAGTCAAATTGGATTGATTCTCTTAGGGGTACAAATTGGATCAACATTTACGTCTGAAGTGTTGCATGATATTAAAAATGATTGGTTGATAATTGTTGTTATTACACTATTGCTATTAGTTTTATCTCTATTGATCGCCTTCTTTTTCAAAAAAATAGCAAGAGTAAACACTGAGACAGCAATATTAAGTGTCATTCCAGGTGCTTTAAGTCAAATGCTAATTATGGCAGAGGAAAATAAAAAGGCAAATATTCTCGTAGTGAGTTTAACTCAAACGTCTCGCGTTTTATTTGTCGTGATATTAGTACCCTTAATTTCTTATTTCTTTAGTAGTGATAGTGGAAATGAAACAACTTCTATTAAATCACCTCCATTAACGGAAGTACTAAACTTATCGCAAGTAATACTATTAATTTGTTGTATTGCAATCATTTATAGTCTTATGGCTAAAATCAATTTTCCTACCAAGCAATTATTGGCTCCTATTGTCGTGTTAGTAATATGGAATTTAACTACACATCACATATTTACATTAGATAATTATATTCTTGCTTCTGCACAAGTGATTTATATGATTAGAATTGGATTGCAGATTGCCAATTTACTTTCCGATTTAAAAGGTCGAATTGCCGTTGCAATCATTTATCAAAATATCTTTCTAATCATTGGATCATTTATCATGGTATATATTGTGCACATATTTACAAATAATAATATTAATGAGTTGTTTTTGGGCGGAGCGCCAGGAGGTATGAGTCAAATTGTTTTAGTTGCTATGGCAACGGGGGCGGATGTAGCAATGATTTCTAGTTTCCACATATTTAGAATCTTTTTTATTTTATTTGTAGTAGCCCCTATCATTGGCTTTTTCTTACGTGGCGGTATTTTAAAATTTCATCAAAAAAGATAGATTGTGTCATGCAAAGTTTAAGCGTTAGTAATTTTAATATTAAAGAGGGTTGATAAAACCTTTACCTACAATTACTTTTCGACTTATTTCTTAAATTGCACTCTATGGTACAACCTATATAAATTATTATGAAGGTTTAGATGGACATCCTTTCAAATGGGCATCATATAAACCTGCCGCTTCTAAAAATGAAAAAACAGTTACTGGTCCTAAAAATTTAAAACCATATTTTTTTAAGTCTTTAGATAATTGTTTAGCACGATCATCAACAGTAATTCTTTCTGAGGCAGTTGTATAGTTCAAATCTATAGGTTGATGATTAACATATGACCAAAGGAAATTACTAAAACTACCAAAATCCTTTTCTATTTCAAAATAACCTTGTGCTTGTGATACAATCGCTTCTAACTTTTTACGATTATGAACAATGTTAGGAAATTCCATTAAATTATCTATATCTTTCGTAGATAGCTGAGCAATTTTGCTTGGCTCAAAGTTGTAAAATGCTTGTTCATAAGATTGTTTCTTTTTTAAAATGGTTAGCCAAGATAACCCAGCATGTTGAGATTCTAAAGCCATTAGCTTAAATAAGGCTTTGCTATCATATATGGGTTGTCCCCATACATTGTCATGATAATCTAAGTAAGTCGGGTCTTTTGTACTAAATGCACATTCATTCATAAATATACCTCCAAGAGATTGACTTATCACGATTTCCATTATACTATAATTAAGTAATGAAATATATTATTGGGAAGAGTAAGTTTGAATGATAGCACAGAGAGCATATGGTTGGTGTAAATATGTATAACATTCAATCTGAAGGTAGCCCACTTGAACTTTTATTGAATCATTTATTAGTAGATAAAAGCGTGTTTGAGCGTTAATCAAATTAAGTGCAGGTATATTAATTTATACTTGAATTTAGGTGGTACCACGGAACATCCGTCCTATATTATTTAGGAGGATGTTTTTTTAATTATTAGGAGGTTTTAATCGATGAACATGGAGCCTAAGTATAATCCACGCGAAGTTGAGGCTGGACGTTATGAAGAATGGGTAAAGAATGATTATTTCAAACCCTCAGAAGACAAATCAAAAGAGTCATATACAATTGTAATTCCACCACCCAATGTGACAGGAAAATTACACCTTGGACATGCGTGGGATACAACTTTACAAGATATTATTACGCGTATGAAACGTATGCAAGGGTATGACACACTATATCTACCTGGTATGGACCATGCAGGTATTGCTACTCAAGCAAAAGTAGATGCTAAATTAAAAGAACAAGGCATTTCTCGTCATGATATCGGACGTGAGAAGTTCCTAGAACACGCTTGGTCATGGAAAGAAGAATATGCGTCATTTATACGCCAACAATGGGCTAAATTAGGTTTGGGTCTAGATTATAGTAGAGAGCGTTTTACTTTAGATGATGGGTTAAGTAAAGCAGTAAGAAAAGTCTTCGTTGACTTATACAATAAAGGCATTATTTATCGTGGTGAACGTATTATTAACTGGGATCCTGAAGCTAGAACGGCTTTATCAGATATTGAAGTAATTCACGAGGATGTGCAAGGTCATTTCTATCATTTTAAGTATCCTTACACTGATGGTAATGGCTATATTGAAATTGCGACAACAAGACCTGAGACAATGTTAGGAGACACTGCCATAGTTGTTAATCCTAATGATGACCGCTATAAAGATGTAATTGGTAAGAAAGTTATATTACCAATTGTTGGTCGAGAGTTACCGATATTAGCTGATGAATATGTTGATATTGATTTTGGTAGTGGCGCTATGAAAGTAACGCCAGCACACGATCCAAATGATTTTGAGATTGGTCAACGACATAGTTTAGAGAACATTATTGTCATGGATGAAAATGGTAAAATGAACGATAAAGCTGATAAATATGCTGGATTAGATCGATTTGAATGTCGTAAACAATTGGTTGAAGATTTAAAAGCGCAAGATCTAGTCATTAAGATTGAAGAGCATGTTCATTCAGTTGGTCATTCTGAACGCTCAGGTGCTGTTGTTGAACCTTACTTATCAACGCAATGGTTTGTAAAAATGAAACCGTTAGCGCAACGTTCACTGGATAATCAAAAAACAGATGATCGAATCGATTTTTATCCACCACGTTTTGAGAACACTTTCAATCGTTGGATGGAAGAAATTAGAGACTGGACAATTTCTAGACAATTATGGTGGGGTCATCAAATACCTGCTTGGTACCATAAAGAAACTGGTGAAATTTATGTTGGTGAAGAAGCGCCTAAAGATATTGATAATTGGGTGCAAGATGAAGATGTTCTAGATACTTGGTTCTCTAGTGCATTGTGGCCATTTTCAACTTTAGGTTGGCCGAATATTGATGCAGATGATTTTAAACGTTACTATCCAACTAATGCACTTGTAACTGGATATGACATTATTTTCTTTTGGGTTGCAAGAATGATATTCCAAGGTCTTGAATTCACTGACAGAAGACCATTCAACGATGTTTTACTTCATGGTTTAGTTCGAGCTGAAGACGGTCGGAAAATGAGTAAATCATTAGGTAATGGTGTAGATCCTATGGATGTAATAGAAGAATATGGAGCAGATAGCTTAAGATATTTCTTGGCAACAGGATCATCACCTGGTCATGACTTACGTTATTCTACTGAGAAAGTAGAGTCTGTTTGGAATTTCATTAATAAAATATGGAACGGTGCGCGTTTTAGCTTAATGAATATAGGTGATGAATTTAAATTTGAGGATATCGATTTAACTGGAAACCTTTCATTAGCGGATAAATGGATCTTAACTCGTTTAAATGAGACGATTGAAACCGTTACTAATTTAAGTGAAAAGTATGAGTTTGGAGAAGTTGGTCGTGCGCTATATAATTTCATTTGGGACGAGTTCTGTGATTGGTATATTGAAATGAGTAAAATACCAATGAATGGTGAAGATGAAGCACAAAAACAAACGACACGTTCTGTTTTAAGTTATACACTAGATCAAATTATGAGAATGTTACATCCGTTTATGCCTTTTGTTACTGAGAAGATATGGCAAAGTCTTCCACATGAAGGCGATACGATTGTGAAAGCATCATGGCCAAAGGTTAGGGAAGAGCTTGTATTTGAAGAAAGTAAGCAAACGATGCAACAATTAGTTGAAATTATCAAATCTGTAAGACAATCTCGTGTTGAAGTAAATACGCCACTTTCTAAAGCAATACCTATTTACATTCAAGCCAAAGATGAAAATATTAAAGCAACACTAATTGAAAATGAAGATTATATTCATAAATTCTGTAATCCTAGTGAATTAACGATTGATACACATATTGATATTCCTGAAAAAGCAATGACTGCAGTGGTAATCGCTGGTAAAGTTATATTACCTTTAGAAGGTCTAATTGATATGGATAAAGAAATTGCACGCTTAGAAAAAGAATTAGATAAATTACAAAAAGAACTTGATCGTGTTGATAAAAAATTATCTAATGAAAATTTTGTTAATAAAGCGCCTGAAAAAGTTATCAACGAAGAAAAAGAAAAACAACTACGTTATCAAGAAAAATATGATGGTGTGAAAAACAGAATTGAACAATTAAAAGCATAGGAGAATCGCCAATGAATTACCTAGAGAGTTTGTATTGGATACATGAGAGAACTAAATTTGGTGTCAAACCTGGTGTAAAACGTATGGAGTGGATGCTAGATCGTTTGAATAACCCTCAATTAAATATTAGAGGCATACATGTTGGTGGTACAAATGGTAAAGGCTCAACTGTAGCTTACATTAGAGCCGCTTTAGTGGAAAATGGTTATGAGGTAGGAACTTTTACTTCTCCATTTATTGAAAATTTTAATGAAAGAATTAGTCTAAATGGACTTCCAATTACAAATGACGAGATTGTTGAATTAGTCGAAATAGTTAAACCAATTAGTGAAGCTTTAGAGCAGGAAACAGAACTAGGTGGTGCTACTGAGTTTGAAATCATTACAACAATGATGTTTGTATACTTTGGACAAATTCACCCTGTTGATTTTGTTGTAGTTGAAGCAGGGTTAGGTATAAAAAATGACTCCACTAATGTGTTTAACCCAATTCTCTCAGTACTTACAAGTATTGGATTAGATCATACTGATATTTTAGGTAACACTTATTTAGATATTGCAAAAGACAAGGGTGCTATTATTAAACCTAATATACCTGTGATTTATGCTGTTAAAAATGAAGAAGCATTAAAATATATTAGAGACCTAGCTGAAAGTAATGAGGCGAAACCAATTGAATTAGACCGTGAAATTGTGGTTGTTTCACAAGAAGATGAATTCACTTATCGTTATAAGGGCTATGAGCTAGAAACAATTATTTTAAACATGCTTGGTGAACATCAAAAAGAAAATGCAGCGCTTGCAATTACTGCATTGATTGAGCTATATGAACAAGAAATTATTACGCTAGATTTTAATAAAATGATTGATGCTATTGAGAGTGTTAGTTGGACTGGTCGTATTGAACAAGTAAAAGAGAATCCATTAATCATTATAGATGGAGCCCACAATAACGAAAGTATTGAAGCTTTAATTGATACGATCAAGAATTATTATGATAACGAAAAAATGGACGTTCTTTTCTCGGCAATAAAAGGTAAACCAGTGCATGGCATGCTTAATAAACTTGAAGAGATCTCAAATCACCTATATTTCACTGAATTCGATTTCCCTAAAGCATTGACTAAAGATGAGTTGTCAGAACAAGTAAATTTAGAGCATATTGAATTTATTGATGATTATGTTTCTTTTATAAAAAAATATGATGGCAATGGGTTATTAATTACTGGTAGTTTATATTTTATAAGTGAAGTAAAAAGTAAAACTGAATTTTAAACTTGAATTAGTATATCCCCAAGTCATTTAGGATAACATTGTACCTAAATGACTCGGGGATATTTGATTATCACTAAATTTTAGTTATTGATAATGAAATTAATATTTTTCTTAAATACTATTATTTATTTATAAAATAAATAACATAACTCATTTACTTTCAAGGTGAAATAGTTATAATTAGTTTAGGTGATGCTAGTGTTATTAATATCTTATGTTTGTAGTGTTTTGTTTAGTTTTTTATACCATCTCACCAATACGAACAGTTTGAATTTGAATTATCTTGTTAGGCGTTCCAAGTGTGATTATTGCGGTCGTAAATTATGTTGGTTCGAATTAATACCCATATTTAGCTTTTTTATTTTAAAAGGAAAATCTAATTGTTGTAATCAAAAGTTAAAACGTCATTATATTTTTGGGGAATGCTTAGCTTTCTTAATTATACCTTTAATAATTAATTTTGATACTAATGTACACTTCTCTCTATTTATTACTACTTATTTATTCCTTCTTACAATGGCATTGTATGACCTTCAAACGTTAACAATTAATATAGTCATAATAATTCTATATACTATTGTATGTGCAAAAATCACGATGATTTATTTTTCAACCTTTATATTCTTCACTTTAATATTTCATCTATATTATTTTCTTTTTCCAAGACAAATAGGATATGGTGATATATTACTTTTAAGTATCTTATCTTGTTTTTTCCCATATCACTTTTATTTGATATTTCTTCTTTATACGCTAATAATCGCTATTATAGTTTCTTCAATTTTATTAATAATGAAACAGCAAACTTATATTCCTTTTGTACCATTCATGTTTATTGGTTTTATGATGACAAATTATTTATACCAGAGCACGCTATTATACATTTAGAAAGGTTGATCTAGTTTGAGAATTAAAAGTATGGCAAAGTCTGAATTACCTAGAGAGCGTCTTATTCACAATGGAGCAAAAAGTTTATCTAATAGTGAGTTATTAGCAATTCTTATAAATACAGGAAGACAAGGATTTTCAAGTTTAGATATTGCTAATGAATTAATGATTAGCTTTAATGGTTTGAAAGAACTAAAACATTTATCAATTAATGATTTAACAACAATTAAAGGAATTGGACTATATAAAGCAGTCATCCTTAAAGCTGCTTTTGAATTAGGTGAAAGAATGTATGCTAGAGATTTTAATGAAAAAATTAAGATAACATCACCAAGTGATGTATCTAATATTATGATGTCAAAAATGAAAGATTTGACTCAAGAACATTTTGTAGTACTTTTATTAAACTCTAAAAATATTGTGATAAAAGAAGAAACAATCTATAAAGGGACATTAAATTCTTCAGTAATACATCCACGTGAAGTTTTCAAAGCAGCTATTAGAGCATCTAGTAATGCGATTATAGTTTTACATAATCATCCTTCTGGCGATGTCACACCTTCTAAAGAAGATATTGAAACAACAATTAGATTAAAGGAATGTGGTGAATTACTAGGAATTCAAGTCCTTGATCATATAATTATTGGTGATCAAAAATATGCTAGTTTAGTAGAAGAAGGTTACTTTGACTTGAGTAATTAATGGTATCATTTGTTTAAAATATTAGTAATCCTGTATAATTGTGGTTGAAAAATTTTATAGAGGTGCATTATGACATTATTTTTAATAATAGGAATTTTGATACCAGTAGTTTATGTTCTTAGACTGACAATCAAAGAACATACGATTGGACTTAAGGAAATGTTCACGACAATTGTTTTATCTATGATAGGGATTGTCTTATTTTCTGTAATAGGTGTACTGATTAGCGGTCAAAATACTAATATAGCATCATTAATTTTTGCCTCGTTAATTACAGGGGTAATATGGGGACTATTATTATCAGGTGTATATAAATTATTTAACTATCTGACACATACATTTAAAAAATAAAACTAGCCATTGCAATATCAATCCTACAAGAATTGAGACATGGCTAGTTTAATAATTTATTGAATATAGGCTGATAGTACTTGGAAATTTTCCATAATCCAAAGTATGCCTTGATATCCTAAATATAATCCTAATAATATTAAGGCTGCAGATATTATAAATCTAAGAATTGCAAACCCAACTCTAAATAACAATATCACAAGTAATGCAATTAAAATGATACTCACAATACTCATTATCAACACTCCTCATGAATATCCATAAACGATAATATAACCTTATTATAAAGCATCTAGGATTAATTTGGAATCATACTTTAGTACATACCATTATCATGCTAAAGACTGATGTTGATATAGTATTATTCTATTATAATAAAGATTACTATTGGAGGGTATTTAATGCGTTTTTTTCTTAGTATTATAAAAAATATTATTGCAGTTATAGCTATTATTTGTATTATATATTTTGCATTAAAATACGCACCATTTCTAAGGGATCAAGATTGGAATCCGATAAATCATTCTATAAACAACGAGCAGTTGAATAACTCACCAAACAATTTAAATCGTCCTCATAACATATCAACAAAAGGTAAGCGTTATGTGCTTGAGGATAATGATATTTTACAAAATATCCCGGCAAGTCAAACAAGAAATGTATTTAAATACATAGATAAGAAAGAGTTTATGGCGGTATCATGCTTAGGAAGAATGGGATATAATGACAATTACATTGCTGGACAACGTAATGACGAATTCATTATTTATAAATTTGGTAGTGATCAGATAAAAGTATATCGAACTGAAATAGAAATGGAACAAGATTTGAATGCACTTGGTCAATATATTGAATTAAAGCCTTTTGATGCATATTAATTAAGTTTTCATAATTGAACTAGTTTATTTTCTACGTTATGGTTAAGTTATAAACTATATTTTAAAGGTTGGTGTGATACATGTCTGAACAATCTAAAGAAAAACAAGCAAATGAACAAGCTAAAGCACAAAATCTTTTCGCTAAATGGAGAAAAGATGAAAAACTTTATAGTGATGATGATAAAAAGGATAAAGATAAATAACTAAATTGAGTTCATACTGAGTTTATTAAGATTAGGTACCACTAACTATTTGACGCATTGCGTAATAGTCGTGATATCTAATCTCTTTTTTAATTAAAGATGTTGATATAGAATGAACTTAGTGCTTTATTTCAAACAACGAGTAATATAAAATAATAAAGGATGATTTAAATAAGAATTTGTAGAGGTGTTATAAGTGCAAAAGTTTTTTAAAAATAACAAATTAATTGTTGTTTTTTGTGCGGTTATAATTTTTATTGCACTGATTGGTTTGTCATTAAGGTCACATACACAATCACCTCCTGAACAATATGTGGGGGATTCTGTTTCTCTTGGGCAAAGAGTCGTGAGCTATCCTGTCAATTTTGTTACTGGAGCGATAAATAATCTTTTTAGCTCAAATAAAACAACTGACAACAAGAAAGTAAAACAACTAGAGGCTAAAAATGAAAAGTTAGAAGCGGAAAATAAAGATTTAAAAAAAGAATTAGATATGACTGATATTTCTAAATATGATCCAATTTCTGGTGCTGTAATCGCTAGAAATGCTGACCAATGGATGAATACAGTAATCATTGATAAAGGAAATAAAGACGGTGTTAAATCAAATATGGCTGTTATGACAGCTGAAGGTTTAGTTGGAAGAGTAACGAAAGTTAACCAATTTTCAGCACAAGTAGACTTATTATCTACTAACACTAGAACAGGTAAATTGTCTGTTAACATTCAACACGATTCTAAAAATGTATTTGGCTTAATCGACCAGTATGATAAAAAGAATCAAGAACTAGTCATTGGCAATATCAATAATAAAGATAAGATTTCAAAAGGCGATAAGGTCATAACTAGTGGGTTGGCCGATCAATTACCAAGTGATTTATACATAGGTGAAGTGACCAAAGTTGAAAATGATGAGTATGGATTAGCAAAAGAAGTTAGAGTTAAAACAGGCGCTAATTTATCCGATATTAGCCACATATATATCGCCAAAAAAGATCCTGACAACGCTGCCGATGAAAGCAGGGACAATTGATGAGAGTATTTTTGTACTTAATCGTTGGTGTAGTACTGTTTTACATTGACAGTATCATTGGACTTCTAATCCCAATGCATCTTGGTCATTTCGAGTTTAATTTTATTCCTCACTTAATTTTGTTGTATATTTTGTTGATAACGATTTATCGTGGCTTTGGAATCGGATTAATATTCGCAATTCTGTTTGGAATCGTAACTGATATATATGTCGGCAGTGTCTATGGATTATATATGTTTGGTTACTTAGCACTTGTCGTTATATTTGATAAATTTCTTAAAGTTTTTTATCGAGATTATACAATGATTTGTATTTTGAGTATTATTAGTATTATTGTTTTCGAAATTTACGTAGCAATTATTTATGGTGTGATTGGATTTGCTAATATTGATATAATCAATTTCATCTTATTAAGAATGATTCCAACTATTATATTAAATGTCATTTTACTTATTATACTTTTCCCAGTTTTTATAAAATTTATGAAAAAAACTCATATACAAGATTGA
Organism: Staphylococcus sp. HMSC062A01; assembly: GCF_001836805.1. Lineage (NCBI taxonomy): Bacteria > Bacillati > Bacillota > Bacilli > Caryophanales > Staphylococcaceae > Staphylococcus > Staphylococcus sp. HMSC062A01. The sequence goes on along the minus strand of NZ_KV830600.1, from coordinate 21,525 downwards.
CACCGGTATTTAGTAATGGTAAGATGCAATAGTTGAGTAGTTTTATAGCTACATACAACCGCTCAAATATAGGTTTAAGAACATTTTTAATGTCACCTATATATGGCGTGACTTATTAATATAGGAGGTGCAAAGTATGTTTGCTATTATCGAAACAGGCGGTAAACAAATTAAAGTAGAAGAAGGTCAAGAAATCTTCGTTGAAAAATTAGATGTTAATGAAGGTGACTCATTCACATTTGATAAAGTATTATTTGTAGGTGGCGATTCAGTTAAAGTTGGTGCCCCAACTGTTGAAGGTGCTACTGTTACTGCTACAGTTAACAAACAAGGTCGCGGTAAAAAAATCACTGTATTTACGTATAAACGTCGTAAAGACTCTAAACGTAAAAAAGGCCATCGTCAACCATATACTAAATTAACTATTGATAAAATCAACGCTTAATTTATGATTACAGTTGACATCACTATTAATGATAGTGGAAAAGTAACAGACGTTATTATGGATGGTCATGCTAATCATGGTGAATATGGACATGACATTGTTTGTGCAGGTGCCTCAGCGGTTTTATTTGGAAGCGTTAATGCAATTCTAGGTTTAACTTCTGAGAAACCAGACATTGACTATGAGGATGATGGAGGTCATTTTCATATAAGAAGTGTAGATACAAACAATGAACAAGCGCAATTAATTCTTCAAGCAATGTTAGTTTCTTTACAAACGATTGAAGATGAATATAATGAAAATATCAGATTAAATTACAAGTGAGGTGTATCCCGATGTTAAAATTAAACTTACAGTTCTTCGCATCTAAAAAAGGGGTAAGTTCTACTAAAAACGGTCGTGACTCAGAATCAAAACGTTTAGGTGCTAAACGTGCTGATGGTCAATACGTTACAGGCGGTTCTATTTTATACCGTCAACGTGGTACTAAAATTTATCCTGGTGAAAATGTAGGTCGTGGTGGCGATGATACATTATTCGCTAAAATCGACGGCGTTGTTCGTTTCGAACGTAAAGGTCGCGACAAAAAACAAGTTTCTGTATACGCAGTAGCTGAATAATTTTGTCTAGTTAACACCAGAAGTGAATACTTCTGGTGTTTTATTTTGTTTTAATACAAAAGTAGTAACTTTATAGTGTTAATTTTTCATGCTTTAATGGATAATGATATAATGTTGTCATTAAAGAACAAATCGTAAAAGAGGTGAGATATATGTTTGTCGATCAAGTTACAATATCTCTTAAAGCTGGTGATGGTGGTAATGGTATCACTGCCTATAGAAGAGAGAAATATGTTCCGTTTGGAGGACCAGCTGGTGGCGACGGTGGTAAGGGCGCATCAGTTGTTTTTGAAGTAGATGAGGGATTAAGAACATTATTAGATTTTAGATACCAACGTCATTTTAAAGCTAAAAAGGGCGAGAATGGGCAAAGTAGTAATATGCATGGTAGAGGTGCAGATGATTTAGTGTTAAAAGTACCTCCTGGTACAATAATCAAAAGTGTGGAAACTGATGAAGTATTAGCTGACCTTGTTGAAGATGGCCAACGTGCTGTTGTAGCTCGTGGTGGACGAGGTGGACGAGGTAACTCTCGTTTTGCTACACCTAGAAACCCAGCACCAGACTTTAGTGAAAATGGTGAGCCAGGTGAAGAATTAGATGTAATATTAGAGCTTAAATTATTAGCAGATGTTGGATTAGTTGGATTCCCTAGTGTTGGTAAATCAACATTATTGTCAATAGTTTCAAAAGCAAAACCAAAGATTGGTGCGTATCATTTTACTACAATTAAGCCAAATTTAGGTGTCGTTTCAACACCTGACAATAGAAGTTTTGTTATGGCCGATTTACCAGGTTTAATTGAAGGTGCTTCAGATGGTGTTGGATTAGGACATCAGTTTTTAAGACATGTTGAACGTACAAAAGTGATTGTTCATATGATAGATATGAGTGGATCAGAAGGTAGAGATCCATTTGATGATTACCAAATTATAAATAAAGAATTAATAAATTATAAACAACGATTAGAGGATAGACCTCAAATTGTGGTCGCTAATAAAATGGATATGCCCGATGCACAAGATAATTTAACTTTATTTAAAGAACAAGTAGATGATAGCATTACGATAATTCCTGTTTCTACAATTACAAGAGATAATATTGAACAGTTATTATACGCTATAGCAGATAAATTAGATGAAGTTAAAGATATTGACTTTAGCGTTGATAACGATGAAGAAATAGGTGTTAACCGTGTACTTTATAAACATACGCCTTCTCAAGATAAATTCACTATCACTAGAGACGACGATGGTGCGTATGTAGTAAGTGGTAATGCAATTGAGAGAATGTTCAAAATGACAGACTTTAATAGTGACCCAGCAGTAAGAAGGTTTGCTAGACAAATGCGTTCAATGGGTATTGATGATGCACTGAGAGAACGTGGCTGTAGTAATGGAGACATCGTTAGAATTTTAGGTGGAGAATTTGAATTTGTAGAATAGGAGTGCTAACAGTGGACAACAAAGATTATAAAAAGTTTTACTTGATACGTGAAGATGTCTTACCTGAATCAGTGGTAAAAACATTAAAAATTAAAGATGCTTTAAAAAATAATCCGGAATTGTCCATTTATGAAGCTGTTAAATTATTTGATCTTTCACGTAGTGCATTTTATAAATATAGAGAAACAATCTTCCCTGTAGATGAAAAAATGTTAAATCATCGTGAATTTACGCTTATTCTTTATGTTAATGATATTGTTGGGATGTTAGCGCAAGTACTTAATAAGGTTTCTAAATTGCAATTATCTGTTCTTACTATACATCAAAGTGTACCAATGGAAGAGAAAGCTACGATAACATTATCACTTAGCGCAAAAGATACCACCATTTCAATTGATGAAATTATAAAGGCATTAAGAAATATTGAACATGTTTCTAAAGTTGAATTAATAAGTATGAGTATGTAAGGAAGGTAACGAATGTACGCTTATATTAGAGGTAAATTGACGCAATTATTTCCAACGCATGTAGTTGTTGAATCAACTAATGGGGTTGGATATGAAATTCAGACTCCAAATTCCTATCGATTTCAAAAATATTTGGAGAAAGAATTAGTAATTTATACATCTTTAATTGTTAGAGAAGATGCTCAGTTACTTTATGGATTTATTAATGAAGAAGAAAAAGATATGTTCTTAAGTTTAATCAAAGTTACAGGTATAGGTCCAAAGTCTGCATTAGCAATTTTAGCTACTAGTACACCAAATGAAGTTAAAATAGCAATTGAAAATGAGAATGATGTTTATTTGACTAAGTTTCCAGGTATTGGTAAGAAAACTGCACGTCAAATTGTGCTGGATCTAAAAGGCAAAGTTCAAATTACAAATGAAACAACTGAGACACTTTTAAGCATCAATGAAGAAAGTTCAAATAACGAAAAACTAGTTAAAGAAGCATTACTCGCCCTAGAAGCTTTAGGTTACTCAAAACGAGAAATTTCTAAAGTTGAAAAAGTACTCAACAAATCAACATTTGATTCTGTTGATGAAGCAGTAAAACTAGGATTAAAAACACTTGTGTCTTAAATTATAAAAATCATATTATTTACAACTACTAATGTAACTGGGGGGGAGAAACTATGGATGACAGAATGGTTGATCAATCTTTGCATAGTGAAGAAACTTCTTTCGAATTATCACTTAGACCAACAATGTTAAAACAATATATTGGGCAATCATCAATAAAGAACAACTTAGAAGTATTCATTAAAGCTGCTAAACTACGTGAAGAGCCATTAGATCATGTACTTCTATTCGGACCACCAGGATTAGGTAAAACAACACTATCCAATATTATCGCAAATGAAATGAACGTTAATATAAGAACTGTCTCAGGTCCTTCATTAGATAGACCAGGTGACTTAGCAGCAATACTATCTGGTTTGCAACCTGGGGATGTACTATTTATTGACGAAATTCATCGTTTAAGCAGCACCGTTGAAGAAGTTTTATATTCAGCGATGGAGGATTTCTTCATTGATATTATCATTGGAAAAGGTGATGAAGCTCGTAGTATTAGAATAGATTTGCCTCCATTTACGCTAGTAGGTGCGACTACACGGGCTGGAAGCTTAACTGGTCCACTAAGAGATAGATTTGGCGTTCATCTGAGATTAGAATATTATAATGAAAATGATTTAAAGGAAATTATAATTCGAACAGCAGAAGTGTTAAATACAAAAATTGATGATGAAAGTGCAACTGAGTTAGCTAAACGTTCACGAGGAACGCCTCGAGTCGCAAATCGTTTATTGAAACGAGTTAGAGATTTTCAACAAGTCAATGAAGATGAACAGATTTATATTGAGACAACTAAACAAGCTTTACAATTGCTTCAAGTAGATGCAGAAGGTTTAGACTACATTGATCATAAAATGATGAGATGCATCATTAATCAATATGATGGTGGTCCTGTGGGTCTTGATACTATAGCTGTTTCAATCGGTGAGGAGCGTATAACAATTGAAGATGTCTATGAGCCTTTTTTAATTCAAAAAGGATTTATAGAGCGTACACCAAGAGGTAGAAAAGCTACTGCATTTGCATACGAACATTTCAAAAATTTTAATAAATGAGGGATATAAAAAATGAATGTTGAGGAATTTGATTATGACCTGCCTGAATCATTAATTGCTCAGACCCCTTTAAAAGATAGAGACCAAAGTAGATTGTTAGTGTTAGGTAGACACAGTGGTAACATTGAACACAAACATTTTAAAGATGTCATTGATTACTTGGAAACTGGTGATACACTTGTCTTAAATGATACACGTGTTATGCCTGCACGATTATTTGGTTTAAAAGAAGAGACTGGTGCAAAAGTTGAAATGCTTATGCTTACTCGAATTGAGAATAATGATTGGGAAGTTTTACTTAAACCAGCAAAGCGAATTAAAGTTGGGAATAAGTTGTCTTTCGGAGAGGGTAAGATTATAGCTGAATGTATAGAGGAATTGGATCAAGGTGGACGTATCATGCGTTTGCATTATGAAGGAATTCTTGAGGAAAGATTAAATGAACTCGGTGAAATGCCTTTACCGCCATATATAAAAGAACGGTTAGATGATCCTGACCGCTATCAAACTGTCTACGCTAAAGAAAGTGGTTCTGCAGCAGCACCAACAGCAGGGTTGCATTTTACAGATGAACTTTTACATGAAATTAGAGCAAAAGGTATAAATATTGCATTTATAACATTGCATGTTGGATTAGGAACATTTAGACCTGTAAGTGTTGAAGATATTAATGACCATGAAATGCATAGTGAATATTATCAAATGAGCCAAGAAACAGCTGACTTATTAAATCAAACAAAAAAAGAAGGTCATAGAATCATTTCTGTAGGTACAACCTCAACAAGGACTCTAGAGACTATTCGTCGTGATTACAATGAATTTGTAGCTGTTAGTGGATGGACTGATATTTTTATATATCCAGGATTTACATATAAAGCTATAGATGGTTTAATTACTAATTTCCATTTACCTAAATCAACTTTAGTCATGCTTGTATCAGCATTTAGTAGTCGAGAAAACATTTTAAACGCATATAAAGAAGCTGTTAAACTAGAATATAGATTTTTCAGTTTTGGAGATGCGATGTTAATTATTTAATGAATGAGAGGTATTAAATATGCCAGCAGTAACTTATGAACATATAAAGACTTGTAAACAATCAGGTGCACGTTTAGGTATCGTTCATACACCGCACGGTTCTTTTGAAACGCCTATGTTTATGCCGGTAGGAACAAAAGCAACTGTTAAAACAATGAGTCCTGAAGAATTAAGACAAATAGAAGCGAAAATAATATTAGGAAATACGTATCATTTGTGGTTACAACCTGGAAATGATATTATCAAACAAGCTGGGGGTCTGCATAAGTTTATGAATTGGGATGGCCCTATTCTTACTGATTCAGGTGGTTTCCAAGTATTTAGTTTAAGTAATCTCCGTAAGATAACTGAAGAAGGTGTTGAGTTTAGACACCATACAAATGGATCAAAGTTATTTTTAAGTCCAGAGAAATCAATGGAAATACAAAATGACTTAGGTTCAGATATAATGATGGCTTTCGATGAATGCCCACCTATGCCTTCTGAATATAAGTATGTTAAGGATTCAATTGAACGCACTACGAGATGGGCTGAGCGTTGTTTAAACGCACATAAGCGCCCAGAGGACCAAGCACTCTTTGGTATTATTCAAGGTGGCGAATATAAAGATTTAAGAGAACAAAGCGCTAAGGAATTAGTTGCTTTAGATTTCCCTGGATATGCTATTGGTGGATTGTCGGTAGGCGAACCTAAACCAGTTATGTATGAAATGGTTGAACATACAGTGCAATATATGCCAGATGATAAACCTCGTTATTTAATGGGCGTAGGTTCTCCTGATGCATTAATTGAATGTAGCATACGTGGCATGGATATGTTTGATTGTGTATTACCAACGCGTATTGCTAGAAATGGTACATGTATGACTTCAAATGGAAGATTAGTAATTAAGAATGCTAAATATGCAAACGATTTTAAACCACTAGATGAAAATTGTGATTGCTACACATGTAAGAATTATTCACGTGCTTATATCAGACATCTGATTAAAGCTGAAGAAACTTTCGGTATCCGTCTTACTACTATTCATAATTTACATTTTCTGCTAAAATTGATGGAAGATATTAGACAAGCTATTCGAGAAGATCGTCTTTTAGATTTTAAAGATGAATTCTTTGAACAATATGGGCTTAATGTAGAAAACCCTAAAAATTTCTAATAAGGAGACAACATAATGAACGTTTCAGCACTTATTTTACCTATAATTTTAATTATAGTATTTTATTTCTTTTTAATTCGACCTCAACAAAAACGTGCTAAAGAACATCGTGAAATGATTAGCCGAATCGAATCTGGTCAACGTATTACTACTATTGGTGGTTTGAAAGGAACTGTTAAAGCTGTTGATGAAACTACAGTTGTTATCACAGTTAATGGTCATGGAACAGAAATGACTTTTGAAAAACCAGCAATTAAACAAGTAGACCCTTCTTAAAGTTAAGGGGAAATGAAATTTATTTATTTATTTAAAACTGTCGACAAAGTTCATACTATGTTGACAGTTTTTTATATTATATGTATATGCGTAATAATCTTAATTTAACTAAAAGATGTAGTATGTTAATATATATAGGTCATGTAATAACTATGTAATTTTTAATTAACTTGCACATGGTTTATTAAAAGATTATTCTTAGTACATAAGTAAACAATGAGGTGTTCATGTGAAGAAATTTAGTAGGATAATTGCATTCATACTAATTGTAGCCGTTTTGTTCGTTGGAATGGGGCTTACATATAAGAATGTAGTTAAAAACGTAAATCTTGGATTAGATTTACAAGGTGGATTTGAAGTTCTTTATCAAGTTAAACCATTAGATGGTGATAAAAAAATTGATGAGAAAGCCTTACAATCGACTGCTAGAACTTTGGAAAATCGTGTCAATGTTCTCGGTGTATCTGAACCTCATATTCAAGTTGAGGATCCAGACAGAATTAGAGTTCAATTAGCAGGTGTTAAAGATCCAGATGAAGCTCGTAAAATATTGTCTTCCCAAGCCAATTTAACTATTCGTGATGCCAATGATAAAGTTAAATTAACTGGTAAAGATATTGTACAAGGTTCAGCTAAACAAGAATTTAAGCAAGGTACTAATGAACCAGCTGTTACATTTAAATTAAAAGATCGTGCTAAATTTAAAAAAGTAACAGAAGAAATTTCGAAAAAACAAGAAAATATGATGGTAGTATGGCTTGATTATAAAAAAGGTGATAGCTACCATAAAGAGTTAGAAAAAACTGAAGATAAACGTAAATACATTTCAGCTGCTTCAGTAGATCAACCTATTAATTCAGATAGTGTTGAAATTTCAGGTGGATTCCATGGTCAACAAGGTGTAGAAAGAGCTAAACAAATTGCAGAATTACTAAATGCTGGTTCACTACCTGTTGATTTAAAAGAAATTTATTCTAATTCAGTAGGTGCACAGTTTGGTCAAGATGCACTTGATAAAACAATGTTTGCATCAGCGATAGGCGTAGCAATTATATATCTATTTATGGTCGGTTTCTATAGGCTACCTGGTTTAGTTGCTATCATCTCATTGACTGTTTATATTTATCTTACATTAATAGCATTTAATTTCATTTCTGGTGTTCTTACATTACCAGGATTAGCAGCTCTCGTACTCGGTGTAGGTATGGCTGTAGATGCGAACATAATTATGTATGAACGGATAAAAGATGAATTGCGAATTGGTAGGACGTTAAAACAAGCCTACTCTAAAGCAAACAAGAGTTCATTCTTAACGATATTTGACTCGAACTTAACTACAGTTATTGCTGCGGGTGTATTATTCTTCTTCGGTGAAAGTTCAGTAAAAGGTTTTGCGACAATGTTACTTTTAGGTATTCTTATGATATTTGTAACAGCTGTATTTTTATCAAGAGGTTTATTATCATTACTTGTATCATCTAATTACTTTAAGAAGAAATTCTGGCTATTTGGAGTTAGTAAGAAAAATAGACATGATATTAATGAAGGTGTAAATGTTCATGATCTTAAAACTTCATATGAAAAGTGGAATTTTGTTAAATTAGCCAAACCATTAATCGGATTCAGTATTCTGATTTTGATTGTTGGTATTGTGATTTTAAGTATATTCAAATTAAACTTAGGCATTGATTTCTCTGCAGGTACGCGTGTTGATATCGACTCTGATACAAAATTGTCTCAACCTAAAGTTGAACGTACGATGAAAGACATGGGATTAACTCCAGATCAAGTTCAAATAAATGGTAGTGAGAATAAACAAGCAACTGTGCAATTTAAGAAAGATTTATCTAAAAATGAAGTTGTAGAACTTAACAAAAAAGTGAACAATGAATACGGTCATAAACCAACTGTAAATACAGTATCACCAATGATTGGACAAGAATTAGCTAAAAACGCTATGAAGGCTCTTATCTATGCGGCAATAGGTATTATTATCTATGTTTCACTAAGATTCGAATGGAGAATGGGTCTATCATCAGTATTAGCATTACTGCATGATGTCTTTATGATTGTTGCATTATTCAGCTTACTTCGTTTGGAAGTTGATATTACATTTATTGCAGCAGTACTAACTATCGTAGGTTATTCAATTAATGATACGATTGTAACATTTGACCGTGTAAGAGAAAATCTGCATAAAATTAAAGTCATTACCAAACCAGAGCAAATCGATGACATCGTTAATCGCTCTATTCGTCAAACAATGACTCGCTCCGTTAATACTGTTTTAACAGTAATTGTTGTCGTAGTTGCGATTTTAATATTTGGGGCATCAAGCTTATTCAATTTCGCATTAGCATTATTAATTGGATTAGTATCTGGTGTATTCTCTTCAGTATTTATCGCTGTACCTTTATGGGGTATAATGAAGAAACGACAACTTAAAAAAGCAGATAACGGTAAATTAACGGTATACAAAGAGAAAAAATCAAATGATGAAAAGATTTTAGTATAAATTAGTAGGGAGTAGGACATTGCATTCAATGTTCTACTCTTTTTCTAGTATCATTAATAGTTTTATCAACTTAACGTTGTTTACTTTTTATTTAGTTGAATTTTCGGTATAATGGCTTTTGGAAAAAGGGAGGATAATTACATGATTAAATCTAAATATAACTGGCTCTATGAACCTCCAACAGAATACATAAATGAAACTTTAATAAAAAAATATCAATTAACACCGATTATAAAAAAACTTCTTGAAAGTAAATCGATAACTGATGATGAGTCAATTAAAGCTATATTAGATGAAACTATCATTAACCACGATCCATGGCTATTAAGTGATATGGAAAAAGCGGTGACTCGAATCAATGAAGCAATTGATAAAAATGAGCGTATATTGGTATATGGTGATTATGATGCCGATGGTGTCACTTCTACAACTATATTAGTTAATACATTGCAGACATTAGGTGCTGAAGTGGGTTGGTATATTCCTAATCGATTTTCAGAAGGTTATGGTCCTAATGAACTTGCATTTAGAAATGCCTATGATGAAGACGTGTCTCTCATCATAACTGTCGATAATGGCATACAAGGTCATAAAGAGATTGAAATGGTACAAAAGCTAGGAGTTGATGTCATAGTAACTGATCATCATGAAATTGGACGTACTTTGCCTGAAGCGTATGCCATCGTTCATCCAATGCATCCAGAATATGAATACCCATTTCACTTTTTATGCGGTGCTGGTGTAGCTTACAAATTATCTCAAGTTTTATTAGACAATCCTCCTAATTATTTTGTAAGTTTAGCTGCGATTGGTACTATAGCAGATTTAGTGTCAATGACAGATGAAAACCGTTCTATAGTAAAACAAGGTTTATCATTTTTAAATCAAAGCTGTCCAATTCAAATTAAAGCATTACTTAATCAAGCTGGTTATAATAACACGATTAACGAAGAAACTGTAGGTTTTATTATAGGGCCTCGACTTAATGCTGTTGGTAGATTAGAGGATGCATCGTTAGCTGCGGAGTTATTAATGACCGAGGATGAAGAAGAAGCTGAATTTCTAGCTGAACAAGTAGAACATTTTAATGTTGAACGTAAAGAAATAGTAGCTCAGATAACTGATGAGGCACTAGCCATTGCTGAAGAAAAAGTGAATAATGGCAATCAATTTTTACTATTAGCTAAAGAAAATTGGCATGAAGGTGTCTTAGGTATAGTAGCATCTAAAATTGTTGAGACATATGCATTACCTACCTTAATTCTGAATATTGATTTAGAACAAAATCATGCTAAAGGATCAGCTCGTAGTATAGAACAAGTTTCAATGTTTGAAATTTTGAGTGCACATCAAGATTTAATTTCTAAGTTTGGTGGTCATCATATGGCTGCGGGTATGACTATGGAAATAGATTATATTGAAGCTTTAGAGCAAGGATTGAATGACTGGATGTTTAAATTATCAGAACATACGTCACTAGAGCCGACAAAACATGTATCAGTTAAATTAGAAGAGAATGATATTTCTATAAATAACATTCGTGATATTCAAAGACTAAGTCCATTTGGCACAGACTTTGAAAAACCATTATTGGAAATTGATGATAATGAAGTCGTTGATGTTAGAGCAATTGGAAAAGATAAAAACCATTTGAAATTAGTAACCGGTCAGTTACAATTACAAAGCCTATTTTGGAAAAATGGTCAGTTAGCAACTCAAATTGAACCTGGTCAACCAATCAATCTACTAGGAAATTTACAAATCAATGAATGGAACGGAAATCAATCACCACAGTTTATTATTCAAGATATAGCAACGAATAAAGAACAAATATTAGATTACCGAAGTAAACATAAACAATTAAATATAGACCCAAACGATACTAGAGTTGCTTTTTTAATACACCCTAAAAAAGAAAAATTGAATCATAATTACTATTATTATGGTGATAAAATCGATCAAGAACATGAAGTAGTAATTTTAAGAGACTTGCCAAACGATTTAGACAGTCTTAAAGATAGTCTCAAAAACTTAAATTATTCACAACTCTATTTAGTTTTGCAACATCAGCAGAGTATATATTTTGATGGTATGCCCTCGTCAAATCAATTTAAAAGCTGTTTCAAAGCGCTAATGACCAAAAAAGAAACCAATCTTGAACAAGAGGGTATGTTACTATGTCAACATTTGAATGTTAAACCTAATATTTTAAAATTTATGCTTAAAGTATTTTATGAGTTAGGTTTTGTAACTGACGAAAATGGTATAATTAAAATTGTAGATAATGCTAACAAACAAAATATTGAAACAAGTCGTGTTTATCAATTAAGACAATCCAGAATGGAAGTTGAGAAACTTTTACTTTATGATGATTTTACGCAATTAAAAACTTGGATCAAATCACAGAAGGGTTAGTAAATAGGAGGAAATAGATATATGGATTTAAAGCAATATGTTTCGGAAGTGCAAGATTGGCCTAAACCGGGAGTCAGTTTTAAAGATATAACAACAATTATGGATAACGGGGAAGCTTATGGTTATGCTACCGATCAAATTGTAAAATATGCTAAGGAGAGAGACGTTGATATAGTTGTAGGTCCTGAGGCAAGAGGATTTATAATTGGGTGCCCTGTAGCTTATTCAATGGGTATTGGTTTTGCGCCCGTGAGAAAAGAGGGTAAATTACCTCGTAAAGTTATCCGATATGAATATGACTTAGAATATGGTACAAATGTTCTTACAATGCACAATGATGCAATTAAACCAGGTCAACGTGTTCTTATAACTGATGACTTATTAGCTACTGGAGGTACTATAGAGGCGGCAATTAAACTAGTTGAAAAACTAGGAGGAATCGTCGTAGGTATTGCATTTATAATTGAACTTAAATATTTAAACGGTATTGAAAAAATTAAAGATTATGATGTGATGAGTTTAATTTCATATGATGAATAGGTGACTATAATTAAAAGACATAGTACATGCTTTTAATGTCTAACAATTTTTGGGAATGAGATAATGAATTCGTAATGGGATTCTATCTCATTCCCTTTTTTTCGTTAAATTGTTTACTTGATTTGATTTCAGCGTAACACCATTTATTTATTTAAAAACTTGTAGTATCATAGAACTATTATTTATAAAAATGTTAAGGCTTTTGTAGTTCTTTTAACATTTGATAAAATTAAAGTAATACTCGCATTTCTATATCTAAATAGATGATATACTCGGATTAATGAAGGACAATGTATGTTTTCTTAATTTTCAAAAATTCGAATATGAGTTGAGTATTTGAAATACAAATGAGTTGGGGTGTCATATATTGAATAACGAGTATCCATATAGCGCTGATGAGGTGCTAAATAAAGCTAAATCATATTTGTCAACTGATGATTATCAATATGTCCTAAAAAGTTACCATATAGCTTATGAAGCCCATCAAGGACAGTTCCGCAAAAATGGTCTTCCGTATATCATGCATCCTATTCAAGTAGCGGGCATATTAACAGAAATGCGTTTAGATGGTCCAACGATAGTGGCAGGCTTTCTGCATGATGTCATTGAAGATACGCCATATACATTTGACGATGTTAAAGATATGTTTAATGAAGAAATAGCGCGAATTGTCGATGGTGTTACTAAACTTAAAAAGGTAAAATACCGTTCTAAAGAAGAACAACAAGCAGAAAATCATCGTAAACTATTTATTGCAATTGCAAAAGATGTTCGAGTGATACTTGTCAAATTAGCCGATAGATTACATAACATGAGAACATTAAAAGCTATGGCTAGAGAAAAACAAGTGCGTATCTCTAAAGAGACACTAGAAATTTATGCACCATTGGCACATAGATTAGGTATTAATACGATTAAATGGGAATTAGAAGATACTGCACTTAGATATATAGACAGTGTTCAGTATTTCCGTATTGTCAATTTAATGAAGAAAAAGCGTAGTGAACGGGAAGCTTATATCGCTAATGCAATAGATAAAATTCAAACAGAAATGATTAAAATGGACATCACTGGAGAAATTAGCGGTAGACCTAAACATATTTATAGCATATACCGAAAAATGATGAAGCAGAAAAAGCAGTTTGATCAAATATTCGATTTATTAGCTATTCGTGTAATTGTAAATTCTATTAATGATTGTTATGCAATTTTAGGGTTAGTCCATACATTATGGAAACCAATGCCTGGAAGATTTAAAGATTATATTGCCATGCCTAAACAGAATATGTATCAATCTCTACATACAACTGTCGTTGGTCCTAATGGTGACCCTTTAGAAATACAAATTAGAACATATGAAATGCATGAAATAGCTGAACATGGTGTTGCAGCTCATTGGGCATATAAAGAAGGAAAAACAGTTAATGAGAAGAATCAAGATTTTCAAAATAAATTAAATTGGTTAAAAGAATTAGCTGAAGCTGATCATACATCATCTGACGCACAAGAATTTATGGAATCACTGAAATATGATTTACAAAGTGATAAAGTGTACGCTTTCACACCTGCAAGTGATGTTATTGAATTGCCTTATGGTGCGGTTCCAATAGATTTTGCTTATGCTATTCATAGCGAAGTCGGAAATAAGATGATTGGTGCAAAAGTTAATGGTAAAATTGTTCCTATTGATTATGTTCTTCAAACCGGAGATATTATTGAAATTCGTACAAGTAAACACTCTTATGGACCTAGTAGAGATTGGCTAAAGATAGTTAAATCATCAAGTGCTAAAAGTAAAATTAAGGGTTTCTTTAAAAAACAAGACCGTTCATCTAACATTGAAAAAGGTAAGTTTATGGTCGAAGCAGAAATTAAAGAACAGGGCTTTAGAGTAGATGATATTTTAACTGATAAAAATATAGAAGTTGTTAATGAGAAATACAATTTTGCTAATGATGATGACCTATTTGCAGCAGTTGGATTTGGTGGTGTAACAGCTTTACAGGTTGTTAATAAATTGACCGAAAGACAACGTATACAAGATAAACAAAAAGCGCTAAACGAGGCGCAGGAAGTTATTAAATCACTTCCAATTAAAGATGATATCATCACTGATAGTGGTGTCTATGTCGAAGGTATAGAGAATGTATTGATAAAGCTTTCAAAATGTTGTAATCCAATCCCTGGAGATGATATTGTAGGATATATCACTAAAGGACATGGTATAAAAGTGCACCGTACAGATTGTCCAAATGTTAAAAATGAAACAGAACGATTAATAGCAGTTGAGTGGGTTAAATCTAAAGATTCTACTCAACGATACCAAGTAGATTTAGAAGTTAGTGCATATGATCGTAATGGTTTATTAAATGAAGTAATACAAGCCGTTAACTCTACAGTCGGAAGTATTATTAAAATCAATGGACGGTCTGATACTGATAAGAATGCAATTATCACTATTAGTGTTATGGTGCGTAATGTTAATGATGTATTCCGTGTAGTTGAAAAACTAAAACAATTAAGTGATGTATATACAGTGTCAAGAGTTTGGAATTAATGAGGTGCTATTAATATGAAAGTAGTTGTACAAAGAGTAAAAAGAGCAGCAGTTACAAATAACAGCATTCACAATGAAATCGACAAGGGTTTCTGTCTTTTAGTCGGAATAGGTAAGGATACAACAGAAGCAGATATAGATGCAGTTGCTAAAAAGATTATTAACGCTCGTTTGTTTGAAGATGAAAATGGCAAACTTAATTTAAATATCCAACAAGTTGAAGGTCAAATTTTATCTATCTCTCAATTTACTTTATATGCTGATGTACGTAAAGGGAATAGACCAGGATTTTCAAATTCAAAAAATCCTGAAGAAGCCAATGTGTTATACGAAAAATTTAACACTGCTTTAAAAGCTTATGACGTTAAAGTGAAAACAGGTGAATTTGGTACTGATATGGAAGTTGAAATTATCAATGATGGTCCAGTTACTATTATTTATGAAAGTCAGGATGGCAAAATAATATGAACAAAATAGATGCATGGTTATCTAAACATGACCTTAAAAATCTGACAACATTGATTGTTGTAGGTGCTTTTATATTATTTTTAATATTATTATTTATGCTAATGAATCATAGTGATCAAGGGAGTAATAGAATTACAGTTTCAGAGAATGCTGAATTACGAACTGGTCCAAATGCTGCTTATCCTGTGATTTACCAAGTCGAAAAAGGTGATACGTTTACTAGATTGAGTAAATCAGGTAAATGGATAGAAGTTGAAAGCAGAGATGGTTCTGAAAAAGGTTGGATAGCTGGATGGCACACAAGCTTAAATATTGAAGCAGATGCGAATAAAAAAGTAAACCCTTTGAAAAATAAGGTCATTGTCTTAGATCCTGGCCATGGAGGCAATGACCAGGGTGCATCTAGTAATACTTCAAAAAAGAGTTTGGAGAAGAACTATACTTTAAAAACAGCTAAAGAATTGAGACGTGCTCTTGAAAAAGAGGGGGCAACAGTTAAATTAACACGTTCTAATGATACATATGTTAGCTTAGATGATAGAAAACTTAATGGTGACGCATACATTAGTATACATAATGATTCTCTTGATAGTCCTAATGCTAATGGTGCAACTGTTTATTGGTATAAAAATAATCAAGAAGCTTTAGCTGAAACGTTAAATACAAACATACAAAAGAAAGCCATGTTGTCTAATAGAGGAACTCGACAAGAGAACTTCCAAGTACTCAGACAGACCAATAAGCCAGCCGTGTTATTAGAATTAGGATATATAAGTAATCCAACAGATGAGGTAATGATACGAGATCAAATTCATCGACAAGTTGTAGAAGAAGCTGTAGTGGATGGTTTAAAACAATATTTTGCCTCTTAAAGCTTGCAAACTAAGCATAAACTCGTTATTATAATTAGTGAACTTTATATATAATACCGTTATGATTCTTGAAAGTGTAAATGAAAGAGGTAGCAATAATTGATATTGTGAAGAGATATAATCCATGGCTGTAAGATTATACTGAGTAATTTATTACTTTGAACACAAGAACAGGTGCTTTAATAGATTAAGCCGTTTTACGTACGTTACACGTTTTGAGTGGTAATTAAGTTTTACTAACGAATTTAATTACAATTAGGGTGGCAACACGGCGATTCGTCCCTTGTATAGCAGAAATGCTATATAAGGGACTTTTTTTATTAAAGGGAGTTTGTAAAAATACAAAGAAGGAGTGATTGTGTGATTAGAATTCCTAGAGGTACACAAGATATCTTACCTGAAGATTCTAGTAAATGGCGTTACATTGAAAATCAACTTGATAAATTAATGAAATTATATAATTATAAAGAAATTCGCACGCCTATATTTGAAAGTACAGATTTGTTTGCACGTGGCGTGGGTGACTCTACAGATGTCGTACAAAAAGAAATGTACACTTTTAAAGATAAAGGTGACAGAAGCATAACTTTAAGACCAGAAGGAACAGCAGCTGTTGTACGTTCATACATTGAGAATAAAATGCAAGGTATTCCAAATCAGCCTGTTAAATTATATTATAATGGGCCAATGTTCAGATATGAACGTAAACAAAAAGGGCGATACCGTCAATTCACTCAATTCGGTGTTGAAGCGATTGGCGCTGAAAATCCGAGCATGGATGCTGAAGTTCTAGCTATGGTGATGCATATCTATGAATCATTCGGCCTTAAACATTTAAAATTAGTTATCAATAGTATTGGTGATGCTGATTCACGTAAAGAATATAATGAGGCACTAATACGTCATTTTGAGCCAGTGATAGATACATTTTGTGATGATTGTAAATCAAGATTACACACAAATCCAATGAGAATACTAGATTGCAAAATTGATAGAGATAAAGAAGCGGTTAAAAATGCGCCAAGAATTACTGATTACTTAAATGACGATTCAAAAGCTTACTTTAATGAAGTGAAGACTCACTTAGATGATTTAGGTATTTCATATGTTGAAGATCCTAACCTTGTACGTGGTCTTGATTATTACACACACACTGCTTTTGAATTAATGATGGATAATCCTAATTATGATGGTGCAATAACTACTTTATGTGGTGGTGGTCGATATAATGGACTGCTTGAATTATTAGATGGACCAAATCAAACGGGTATTGGTTTCGCTTTAAGTATTGAAAGATTGTTATTGGCGCTTGAAGAAGAAGGAATTGATTTGGACGTCGAGGATACGTTTGATCTTTTCATCGTTACTATGGGTGAAGAAGCTGAACGATATAGCGTTAAGCTTTTAAATCAACTCAGAAAATCGGGTATAAAAGCCGACAAAGATTATTTACAACGTAAAGTTAAAGGACAAATGAAACAAGCTGATCGCTTGAATGCTCAATATACAGTTGTTATCGGTGATCAAGAACTTGAAAATGAAGTGATTGATGTCAAAGACATGTCAACAGGTGAAACAGAAACTATTAACTTAAATAACTTAGTAAATTATTTTAAAGAAAAAAATAAATAATAAAAAGGAGAATATAAATGAGTAAAAGAACAACGTATTGTGGTTTAGTTACAGAAGAACTTTTAAACCAAAAAGTTACTTTAAAAGGTTGGGTTCATAATCGTCGTGACTTAGGTGGTTTAATCTTTGTCGATTTACGTGACAGAGAAGGTATCGTGCAAATCGTCTTTAACCCTGATTTTTCTGAAGAAGCTTTAAGTGTAGCTGAATCAGTAAGATCAGAATATGTAGTTGAAGTTGAGGGAACAGTAACAAAGAGAGATCCAGATACTGTGAATCCTAAAATTAAAACTGGTCAAGTAGAAGTACAAGTTTCTAATATAACAATTATCAATAAATCAGAAACACCACCATTTTCTATTAATGAAGAAAATCAAAATGTTGATGAAAACATCCGTTTAAAATACCGTTATTTAGATTTAAGACGACCAGAGTTGGCACAAACTTTCAAAATGAGACATCAAACAACACGCTCTATTCGTGAATATTTAGATAACAATGGTTTCTTCGATATTGAAACTCCTGTTTTAACTAAATCTACGCCAGAAGGTGCCAGAGATTATTTAGTACCTTCTCGAGTTCATGAAGGAGAATTTTATGCATTACCACAATCACCTCAATTATTTAAACAATTATTAATGATTAGTGGTTTTGACAAATATTATCAAATTGTTAAATGTTTCCGTGATGAAGATTTACGTGCAGATCGTCAACCTGAATTCACTCAGGTCGATATTGAAATGAGTTTCGTTGATCAAGAAGATGTGATTGAAATGGGTGAAGAAATGTTACGAAAAGTTGTTAAAGATGTTAAAGGCATTGACGTATCAGGTCCTTTCCCTAGAATGACTTATGAAGAAGCGATGAGACGATATGGTTCAGATAAACCTGATACTCGTTTTGATATGGAACTTAAAGATGTATCGCAGTTAGGTCGTGAAATGGACTTTAAAGTATTTAAAGATACTGTTGAAAATAATGGCGAAGTAAAAGCCATTGTAGCTAAAAGTGCAGCCGACAATTATACTCGTAAAGACATGGACGCATTAACAGAATTCGTAAATATTTATGGTGCTAAAGGTTTAGCATGGGTAAAAGTTGTTGATGATGGATTGAGTGGTCCAATCGCTCGTTTCTTTGAAGATTCAAATGTTGCGACTTTAAAAGAACTTACACAGGCTGAATCAGGAGACTTAGTAATGTTTGTCGCTGACAAACCAAATGTAGTAGCTCAAAGTTTAGGTGCTTTACGTATTAAAATTGCCAAAGAATTAGGTTTAATCGATGAAAATAAACTTAATTTCTTATGGGTAACAGATTGGCCGTTATTAGAATATGATGAAGATGCTAAACGTTATGTAGCTGCACACCATCCATTTACTTCACCTAAACAAGAAGATATTAGTAAATTAGATTCAGAACCTCAAAATGCACAAGCGAATGCTTATGACATCGTTTTAAACGGTTATGAATTAGGTGGGGGATCAATCAGAATTGCAGACGGTGAATTACAAGAAAAAATGTTTGAAGTATTAGGATTCACTAAAGAACAAGCTAGAGAACAATTTGGATTCTTATTAGATGCATTTAAATATGGTACACCACCACATGGCGGTATTGCACTAGGCTTAGACCGTTTAGTAATGCTATTAACTAATCGTACAAACTTACGTGATACAATTGCATTCCCTAAAACAGCTTCTGCGACTTGCTTGCTTACAGATGCACCAGGTGAAGTCTCAGACAAACAATTAGAAGAGCTTTCTTTACGTATTCGTCATTAGATTTAACATATAAAATGATATAAATACATTAGTCATCAAAATCACAATTGATTTTGGTGACTTTTATTTAGTGTTTTTTTGTTTTGTTGCAGAATTATATTTAGCCAATAAACACTATAATAATATTATGTAAATTTAATATAATTAAAATTTTGAATCACAAAATATACATTTCTATCTAGTTCATAAGGATTTCTTTATTTAAACCTCTGTGGTAATATATAAACATAAGGTAGTCATCTGTATTGTTCGTATGTTTGCTTTTTATTTGGGCCTAACACTTTTTGATCAGGGAGCCCAATAGGTTTTCTTGCAGCGCACACGCCTCAATTGGAGGACTTGCAAAACAAGAAACAGGGCACCCACCTGTATATAGCAGGCCGAATGATCAAGCTTTTTATAACTACGGCAATCACGGACTCTACCGGTACGCAAGACTTTATGTCTTGCGTATTTTTATTTGTCTTTTTCTGTTAACATATAGTTATCGTATTGTTTTTTATAAAGGAGTTTAAAATGAAACATCAATTTTCAAGAAACGAATTAGCATATGGACAAGAGGGTTTAGATCTATTAAAAGAAAAAACAGTTGCAGTTCTTGGGGTAGGTGGTGTTGGTTCATTTGCTGCCGAAGCATTAGCTAGAACCAATATTGGTCATATTATTTTAATCGATAAAGATGACGTAGATATTACAAATGTCAATCGTCAAATACATGCACTCACTACAACTATTGGACAAAGTAAGGTCACTTTGATGGAAGAACGTATTAAACTTATTAACCCTGATTGTAAAGTAACACCACTTCACATGTTTTATACTGAGGAGACATATGAGGATTTATTTAATAATTATGATATTGATTACTTTATCGATGCAAGTGATACTATAATATATAAAGTTCATCTGATGAAAGAGTGTTTAGAACGAGGAATTAAGATGATTTCAAGCATGGGGGCAGCTAATAAAACTGATCCTACACGATTTAAAATAGCAGATATTTCTAAAACTTATATGGACCCTATGGCTAAAATTATCCGTAATAAACTAAAGCGTCAAGGTATAAAAAAGGGTGTACCTGTCGTGTTTTCTGATGAAAGTCCTATTGTAATTCGTGAAGATGTAAAAGCAACCGTTGGAGATGCAAACGCCATTAATCGTAAAGGGCAAATGCCTCCATCATCAAATGCATTTGTACCAAGTACAGTAGGATTAATCTGTGCGAGTTACGTAGTAAACGACATTTTAAAAAATATACCTGTACGCCGTATTAAGGATAAAGGAAATATTTAAATAATAGACTATGAATCAAATTTAAAAGTCTCTACGTCAAATCGGACTGATGAGTCCCAATATTGAGATTAGGCAACCTTAGGTTGTTTAATCTCTTTTTTTGTTGTTGAGGCAAATAGTCGCGAAGTTATAATAATTCGATTACGCAAATTATCATAATTTCTATAACCAAAAGATACCCTTTTAATGAGTTTGATTTTATTATTAATTCCTTCTAACGGACCGTTGGTCAGCTTAGAATATGTCATAGTATTTTCAATGACAGCTGCTAAGCGTCTTAAAGTTCTAATGACTGGGTGTAATTTAGGACACACATCTGAAAGATGAATAGA